>NZ_AZUS01000012.1:0-227939 GCF_000527195.1 Streptomyces sp. CNH189 | reverse complement strand
ACGCTGTTGAGTTCTCAAGGAACGGACGCTTCCTTTGTACTCACCCTCTCGGGCTTTCCTCCGGGCGCTTCCCTTCGGTCTTGCGTTTCCGACTCTATCAGATCTTTCCGATCCGATTTCCTCGGTGCTTTCCAGGCCTGCGCTTTCGCGCTTTCCCTTTCCGGCGGTTCCGACTTTATCAGATCCAGTTTCTCGCTCTGACCCCCAGTCAGCGGGGCTTGTCTTCCCGGCCCTTGGGCCGTTCCGACGAGGTGAGACTTTAGCGGATTCCCGGCCCCCGACCTAATCGGGGTCCTGCTCCCTTTCGGGTGCGGATTCCTCATTCCGAACACACACACGACGACGGCGCGCCGGCAGACGGACTGCTGACGTGCATCAGTAGTGGTGGTGCGGGATGGCTGTCCGGGGCCGACCGGAGTCGGTGCTCACGTCGGACAACTCGGAGAACACTACGGATCCCCCGGATGCGTGTCAACTCGCTGCGGGGCCCCACCCCCGGGGCGTAACCTCGTGTGCATGACGACGCATACGCACAGCCAGTCCTGGCGGGCCGCCTGACGGCGGCCGTCCTGCGTGTGCACTCATCGGCCGCCGCTTCGGCGGCCGTTTTGTTTCTCCCTCCGTGACTCCGAGGGGCGGCCGCACGGGCGGTGGCCTCGACAGGAGAGGGAGAAGAGATGACTCGGGTCTTCAGTGGCATCAAGCCGACCGGACATCTGACGCTGGGGAACTACCTGGGGGCCATGCGGCAGTGGGCCACCGTCGACCAGCACCGGTCGGACGCGTTGTTCTGCATCGTCGACCTGCACGCGCTGACCGTGGACCACGATCCGGCGCGGGTGCGCCGGCTGAGCAGGCAGGCGGCCACCCTCCTGCTGGCGTCCGGACTGGACCCCGAACTGTGCACGGTGTTCGTGCAGAGCCATGTCGATGAGCACGCGCGTCTGTCGTACCTGCTGGAGTGCGTGGCCACGGACGGCGAGATGCGCCGGATGATCCAGTACAAGGAGAAGGCGGCGCGCGAGCAGCGGCGCGGCGGGAGCGTACGGCTGTCGCTGCTGACGTATCCGGTGCTGATGGCGGCGGACATCCTGGCGTACGGGACGGACGAGGTGCCGGTCGGGAACGACCAGACGCAGCACGTGGAGCTGGCGCGGGATCTGGCGGTGCGGTTCAACCAGCGGTACGGGCACACCTTCGTCGTGCCGCGGGCCACGAGCCCGGCGGTGGCGGCGCGGGTGATGAATCTTCAGGACCCCGGTTCGAAGATGGGCAAGAGCGACGACTCCGGGCCGGGGATCGTCTACCTGCTGGACGAGCCCGACGTGGTGCGGAAGAAGGTCATGCGGGCCGTGACCGACAGCGGCAGCGAGGTGGTCTACGACCGGGAGTCGCGGCCGGGGCTCGCCAACCTGCTGGAGATCCTGGCCGCGTGCACGGGCGGCGATCCCGAGCGGCTGGCCGATGCGTACGACGGGTACGGGGCGCTGAAGAGAGACACGGCGGACGCCGTGATCGAGGTGCTGCGGCCGTTGCGGGAGCGGCATCAGGAGCTGTGTGCCGATCCCGGTCACGTGGAGGGTGTGCTGCGGGAGGGTGCGGCGCGGGCGCGGGGCATGGCCCGGCCGACCGTGGACGCCGCCTACCGGGCGATCGGCCTGTTGCCCGCGGAGTCCGAGGTCGGGACGGTGGCGCTGAACGCGGTCCGGTAGGCGCGTGGGCTGGTGGCGAGGCGCGATGCGAAGTGCTGGCGCATCGTGACCTCGCTGCCGAAGCCGGCGCGGCGGGCGACCTCGGGCATGGGGAGGTCGGTGCGTTCGAGGAGGCGCTGGGCCGCGGCGACGCGCTGGTCGAGGAGCCAGCGCAGCGGGGAGGTGCCGGTCGCGGCGGTGAAGTGGCGGGCGAAGGTGCGCGGGGCCATGCCGGCGCGGGCGGCCAGGTCGGTGACGGTGAGCGGTTCGTGGAGGCGGCGCAGGGCGTACTCGCGTACGGCGGCGAGGGTGTCCGCGTCGCGGTCGGCGCGCGGGGTGGGCTGCTCGATGAACTGGGCCTGGGTGCCGGTGCGGAAGGGGGCCGTGACCATGGAGCGGGCGACGGTGGCGGCGGCCTCGGCGCCGTGGGCGACCCGGACCAGATGGAGGCAGAGGTCGATGCCGGCGGCGGTGCCGGCCGACGTCCACAGGTTGCCGTCCTCGATGAACAGCGCGTCGGGTTCGACGGTGATCCGCGGGTGGCGGGCCTGGAGGCGGGGAGCGAGGTGCCAGTGGGTGACGGCACGGCGGCCGTCGAGGAGCCCGGCCCGGGCGAGGACGAAGGCGCCGGCGCAGAGGGCGGCGATCGGGGTGCCGGCGTGGTGGGCGCGGCGCAGGGCGTCGAGGACGGGTTCGGCGACGGGCGTCTCGTGGTCGACCAGCCCCGGCACGACGATCAGGTCGGCCTCCTCCAGCCAGTCGAGGGGACGGTCCGGGGTGAGGGTGAGGCCGCCCGGCATGGGGACGGGGCCGCCGGGGGCGGTGGCGGCGCGGCGCAGTTCGAAGGGCGGGACGCCGGGGAGGGTGCGTTCGCTGCCCCAGACCTCGGTGATGACGGAGACGTCGAAGGCGCGGATGCCGGGGAACGCGAGGAGGGCGATGCGCTGCATGGCCCCATCATGGCAGTGATGGCAGGAAGCCATCGATGCTCAGCGTTCCTGCCACTGTTGTGCGGGGTGGGCGGGCGGCAGCATCGGGGACATGGAGAAGAAGACACAGCTCGAGGTCGCGGGGAACGCCGCGCTGGTCGTCGTCGACGTGCAGAAGGGGTTCGAGGACCCGTTCTGGGGGCGGCGGAACAACCCGGAGGCGGAAGCGAACATCGCCGCGCTCGTCGACGCGTGGCAGGAGACCGGGCGCCCGGTGGTGTTCGTACGCCACGACTCGCCCGCGGGGTCGCGGTCACCGCTGCGGGTGGGGCACGTGGGCAACGACTTCAAGGACTTCGTCGAGGAGCGGCGGGGCAAGGGGTCGGGGCCCGAGGCGCTGGTGACGAAGTCGGTGAACTCGGCCTTCTACGGCGAGCCGGATCTCGACGGCTGGCTGAAGGGCGCCGGGGTGCGGCAGCTCGTGATCGCCGGCATCCAGACGAACATGTGCAACGAGACGACGGCCCGCATGGGCGGGAACCTCGGCTACGACGTGCTGTTCCCGCTGGACGCCATGCACACCTTCGACCTGGCCGGGCCGTTCGGCTGGACGGCGACCGCGGACGAGCTGACACGGGCGACGGCGGTGTCGCTGCACGGCGGGCGGTTCGCGCGGGTGGTGACGACCGGGGACGTGGTGGCCGCGGCGCGGTGACGCACGCGGGCCGCGGCCGGGGGGCCGCGGCCCGGCGGGTCAGCCGTTGTTGCCGGAGGCCAGTTCGCGGCTGCGGTCGCGGGCGGCTTCGAGGGCGGCGATGAGGGCCGCGCGGACGCCGTGGTTCTCCAGCTCGCGGATGGCGTTGATGGTGGTGCCGGCCGGGGACGTCACGTTCTCGCGCAGTTTGACGGGGTGCTCACCGCTGTCGCGGAGCATCGTCGCGGCGCCGATCGCGGACTGGACGATCAGGTCGTGCGCCTTGTCGCGGGGCAGGCCGAGCAGGATGCCGGCGTCCGTCATGGCCTCGACCAGGTAGAAGAAGTACGCCGGGCCGGAGCCGGAGAGCGCCGTGCAGGCGTCCTGCTGGGACTCGGGGACGCGGAGGGTCTTGCCGACGGCGCCGAAGATCTCCTCGGCGTGGGCGAGGTGGCCGGCGGTCGCGTGGCGTCCGCCGGAGATGACCGACATGGCCTCGTCGACGAGGGCGGGCGTGTTGGTCATGACCCGGACGACGGGGGTGCCGGCGGTGAGGCGCTCCTCGAAGAACGCGGTCGGAATGCCGGCGGCGCCGCTGATGACCAGGCGGTCGGCGGGGACGTGCGGGGCGAGCTCGTCGAGGAGGGTGCCCATGTCCTGCGGCTTGACCGTGAGGATCAGGGTGTCGGCGGTCTTGGCGGCTTCCTGGTTGGTGACCGGGGTGACGCCGTGACGGGCGCGGAGCTCGTCGGCGCGCTCCTGGCGGCGGGCGGTGACCAGGAGGTCGGCGGGGGCCCAGCCGGCGCGGATCATTCCGCTGAGCAGGGCTTCGCCGATCTTGCCGGTGCCGAGGACTGCGACTTTCTGGGTCATGGCTGGGGGTGCCCTCCGGGGGTGGGTCGTCCTGGGGGTGATTGTCCCATCCGGGGGCTGGGGGTGCGGTTGTCCGGTGGGCGGACGGGGGCTGGGGGTGCGGGGTGTCGTGGGGCGGGGGTGTCGTGGGGTGCGGTCGGGTGGGTCGCCCCCGCCGCCCCTTCCCGTCCCGTCCCTGGGGCTGCGCCCCAGACCCCCTTTCGGTCCTGGCGGGCCTCGTCCTCAAACGCCGGACGGGCTGGGACGGGGAACTCGTCCTCAAGCGCCGGACGGGCTGGGACGCGGGCCTCGTCCTCAAACGCCGGACGGGCTGAGGGTTACACCGTGCGGCGTTTCAGCGTGGCCGCGCCCAGGGTCAGGACCAGGAGGGCGACGGCCGCGACGATCGTGATGTCGCGGAGGAAGGCGGTCGTCAGGTCGGTGTGGTGGAGGACCTCGTTCATGCCGTCCACGGCGTAGGACATGGGGAGGACGTCGGAGACGGCCTCCAGGACCGGGTGCATGGCGTCGCGCGGGGTGAACAGGCCGCAGAGGAGGAGCTGGGGGAAGATCACCGCCGGCATGAACTGGACGGCCTGGAACTCGGACGCGGCGAAGGCCGAGACGAACAGACCGAGGGCGGTGCCGAGGAGCGCGTCGAGCAGTGCGACCAGGAGCAGCAGCCAGGGGCTGCCGGTGACGTCGAGGTCCAGCACCCACACGGCGAGGCCGGTGGCGAGGACCGACTGGACGACGGCGACGGCGCCGAAGGCCAGGGCGTACCCGGCGATGAGGTCGGCCTTGCCCAGCGGCATGGCGAGCAGGCGTTCCAGCGTGCCCGAGGTGCGTTCGCGCAGGGTGGCGATCGACGTGACCAGGAACATCGTGATGAGCGGGAAGATCCCGAGCAGGGAGGCGCCGATGGTGTCGAAGGTGCGGGCGCTGCCGTCGAAGACGTAGCGGAGCAGGAACAGCATCACGCACGGGACGAGGATCATCAGCGCGATGGTGCGCGGGTCGTGGCGGAGCTGGCGCAGGACCCGGGCCGCGGTGGCGGTGGTGCGGGACGGGCTCAGGGTGCCGGTGGCGGTCATCGGGTGGTCTCCGGGGTCTGCTGGGTGCGTCCGGCGGCGGCCGCCTCGTCGACCAGGCGGAGGAACGCGGTCTCGACGGTGTCGGCGCCGGTGCGGGTGCGCAGGGCGTCGGGGGTGCCGTCGGCGAGGACCTCGCCGGCGCGCATGAGCAGCAGCTGGTGGCAGCGCTCGGCCTCGTCCATCACGTGGGAGGAGACGAGGAGGGTGGCGCCGCGCTCGGCGGCGAGGGTGTGGAAGAGCTGCCAGAGGTCGCGGCGCAGTACGGGGTCCAGGCCGACGGTGGGTTCGTCGAGGACCAGGAGCTCGGGGGCGCCGAGGAGGGCCACGGCGAGGGAGACCCGGCTGCGCTGGCCGCCGGAGAGGGTGCCGGCGAGGGCGTCGGCGTGGCTGGTGAGGTCGACGTCGGCGATCGCGCGGGTGACGTGTTCGTGGCGGCGGTCGGCGGCGGCCCGGCCGGGGTCGAGGATCGCGGCGAAGTAGTCGAGGTTCTGGCGGACGGTCAGGTCGTCGTAGACGGACGGGGCCTGGGTGACGTAGCCGATGCGGGTGCGCAGGGCGGGGTGCCCCGCGGGGCGGCCGAGGACGTCGAGGATGCCGGTGACCTTGGCCTGGGTGCCGACGACGGCCCGCATCAGGGTCGACTTCCCGCAGCCGGAGGGGCCGAGGAGTCCGGTGATCCGGCCGCGCGGGACGGTGAAGCCGAGGCCCCGCAGGACGGTGCGGGAGCCCCGGACGACGGTGAGGTCCTGGGCGCGCACGGCCGGTTCCTCCGGTGACGGGGAGGAGTAATTCATCATGCGATGAATAGTGCTCCCGGGGGGTGGGCGCGTCAAGCGTCCGTGGGCGTGGAGGCGAGGAGCAGGACGACGTCGTAGGTCTCCTCGACGATGCCGTCCGGGAAGACGTCCAGGACGTGCGCCCGCTCCTCGGCGAGGAAGGCGGCGGTGCGTTCCGCGCTCTGGACGAGGAAGAGGGAGTGGCTGCCGAGGTTGGCGAGGTGGGCGTCGACCGGGACGCGGCGGCTCCAGCGGACGGTGCTGCGCCAAAAGCGCAGGCGGCCGGAGGGGTCGGCGGTACGGGCGTCCAGGTCACGCTCGGCGGAGAGGTCCCGGCCGAGGTGGCGACCGGCCCGGGCGGACGCCTCGGCGATCCACGGCACGTCGACGGCGCTGGTGTTCCACCACAGCGCGAGGGCGCCCCCGGGGCGCAGCACCCGTACCGCCTCCGGGACGGCGCGGGCCGGGTCGGTCCAGTGCCAGGACTGGGCGTAGGTGATCAGGTCGGCGCTGTGGCCGGCGAGGGGGAGGGCGTTGCCGTCGCCGCGGACGACCGGCACGCCGGGGAGGGCGCGGCGGAACTCGGCCGCCATGCCGGCGCCGGGCTCCACGGCGATCACGTCGGCGCCGCGCGCGAGGAGACGGGCCGTGGCCATGCCCGTACCGGCCCCCACGTCCGCCACCCGGGCGCCGGCCAGGGGGCGGCCGGTCAGCTCCTCGATCGTGTCGAACAGCGCGGGCGGATAGGAGGGGCGGTGGGCGGCGTACTGCGCGGCCGCGGCGTTGAAGGAGTGGGCTCGGGTGGTGTGCGTGACCTTGTCGGCGCCGGGTGTCGTCATACGGCCATGGTGGCCGCGCGACGGTCCGCGGGGGCGTGGTTCAGGAGCGGCGGCGCTTCTTGGAGGGGTTGCCCGAGCGGCGGGTGACGCGCCGGTCGTACTCCTCGCGGGCCTGCGCGTACTCGGCGCGGTGCAGCTTCTCGCCGGGGGCCTCGGTAAGGGAGCGGAAGAAGTAGGCGAGGAGCGAGCCGATGAACCCGATGGTCAGCAGGCCGCGCAGGGTCGCCTGGCGGTCGGGGTCCGGGCGGGTGGAGAAGGCGGACCAGGTGTGGCGGAAGGCGAGCGCGCTGCAGATCGCGAACATCACGACGACGAGGAGCGAGACGAAGTTGCCGACCTCGGCGATCTGGAGGCCGTCGTAGGCGAAGCGCAGCGCGAAGCAGGCGGCGGCCGCGGCGACCAGGGAGCCGGCGGCGACACCGACGCGGCGGGCGGCGTACCCGCCGGAGTGGTCGACCCAGGTGGTCCCGAAGAACCGGATGGGTTCGGGCTGCGGCCCGGCGGGGGTGGCGGCGACGCCGTTCGTGGGGTTCTCTTCTGCGCTCACGGGTCGATTGTGACTCCTCCCCCGCGTGGCCGCGGGAGCCCCCCGCCCCCACCCCGCCGGCCGGTGCCGGCGGGGTCCGGGCGGAAGGCCCTAGCAGCGAGGGGCGACGTACCCGTCGCTGCCGGTGAGGATGTAGGTGTCGGAGACGTACTGACCGTTGCCGATGTTGTCCCAGACGCTCGAGGTGCCGTACGGGCCCGTGACCCGGGTGCCCGACGTCTGGCAGTTGATCCGAACCCTGGCTCCCTCGGCCAGGACACGGACCACGGAGTAGCCGGTGCCGGGGCCGCTGCGGACGTTCAGCCGGTAGCCGGGCGCCACCGGGTAGGAACTCGCGAGCGCGGCCGCGGTGGTGCCGACAGCCCCGGCCGACCTCTCCTCCGCGCCCGCGACATCCGCGACGGCCCCTTCGGCGACGCCCCCGCCCGCGATGTCTCCGGTCTGCTCGACAGACATGGAAAAACCTCCCCCGTTGCACCCCACGACCGTCATGGGGTCCCGTTGATTCCCTACGGACCACTGATGAAACACCAGCTCCCCTTTCGTACAGGAAACGGGCACGCCGCAACTGTCCCGCACACACCATCGACTAGGCTCCGAGAACATCGCGCGCGCGAACGAACAGCACGGGGGTGGTTCCATGGCGCCGCAGGGGAACACCGGAGCGGATGCGGAAGCGGAACTTCCTGAGTACGCCGGTCACTACCGTCTGGAGTCCTGCCTCGGGTCCGGGGGCATGGGCGTGGTGCACCTGGCCCGCAGCACCTCCGGCATGCGGGTCGCGGTGAAGGTCGTACACGCCCGATACGCCAAGGACCCCGAGTTCAGGGGGCGTTTCCGGCAAGAGGTGGCCGCCGCGCGACGGGTGAGCGGAGCCTTCACGGCACCGGTCGTCGATGCCGATCCGGACGGCGGACGCCCTTGGATGGCCACCCTCTACATCCCCGGCCCGACGCTCTCCGAGCAGGTGAACCGGAACGGCCCCATGGACCCGGACCAGTCGCGTCGGCTGATGGCCGGGCTGGCCGAGGCGCTGCGCGACATCCACCGGGTCGGCGTCGTGCACCGGGATCTGAAGCCGAGCAACGTCCTGCTCGCCGACGACGGGCCGAAGGTCATCGACTTCGGGATCTCCCGGCCCACGGACAGCGAACTGCGCACCGAAACCGGGAAGTTGATCGGCACGCCGCCGTTCATGGCGCCCGAGCAGTTCCGGCGCCCGCGTGAAGTGGGGCCCGCCGCCGACATGTTCGCGCTCGGGTCGCTCATGGTGCACGCGACGACGGGGCGCGGCCCCTTCGACTCCGACAGCCCTTACGTCGTCGCCTACCAGGTCGTCCACGACGAGCCCGACCTGACGGGCGTACCGGAGTCCCTCGCGCCCCTGGTCCGGCGGTGTCTGGCCAAGGAGCCCGACGAACGGCCCACCCCGGACGAACTGATGCGGGAACTGCGCTCGGTGTCCGCCGCGTACGACACGCTGGTGTTCCTGCCGGCGCAACGGACGCGGGAGACGGGGGAGTCGACCGCGGCGGAGGAAGCGTCCGGCACACCGGAGACGCCCGGCGCGCGGGAGAAGGCCGACGTCCGGGCCGGGTCCGCCGGCGAGCCACCCGCGGACGCATCCGCGAAGCGGTCCGTGCGGCGTCCGGGACGGCGGGCCGCCCTGGTGGCCGGGGTGCTGTGTGTCGCCGTGCTCGGCGGGCTCGCCGCGCTCCAGGTGTTCGACGACACGGCACCGCCGCGCCGGACCACCACCGCGCAGAGCACGCCGGCCGGCTCCGGCGCGTGGGAGGTGGTGCCCGCCTCAAAGGACAGCGGTGTGCCCCAGTGCGTGCACGGGGCCGGGAAGCTGCTGTGCGCGGTGCCCGGTCTGGTCCTCGCCCTCGATCCGGCCGACGGCCGCACCGTGTGGCGGCACGAAATCGCCCCGGGGACGACGCGCAGCGAACCGCCGGCCCTGTCCGGCGGTCTCGTCCAGCCCTCCCTGGACCGGATCGGTGATCTGGAGGCGCTCGACCCGGCGACGGGCGAGCCGGTGTGGCGGAAGGACACCCCCGTCCACGACGGGGTGCGGGCGGTGGGCAGCACCGTCCTGCTGACCCGCGCCGACGGGATGGTCACGGGCGTGGACAGCGCCTCGGGCGAGACCATCTGGTCCCACCGGATCCCCGGCCAGGCGGTGCCCTTTTTCAGCGGATTCGACGAGGAGTCGGAGGAGCCGTCGGCGTACGCGGCGACGCTGTCCGCGGACGGGAGCACGACGCACGTCACCGCGGTCGACCCGGAGACCGGGGACGTACGGTGGGACGCGGAGCTTGAGGGGTCGCTGACGCCCGTGGGGGCCGCCGACGGGCACGTGTACCTCGTCGCCGACGGCATGGTCCAGGGGGACGCCGGTGCCGTCGTCCGGTTCACGCCCGGTACCGGCGACACCCGGCGGGTGCCGCTGCCCGTGGCGATCCCCGAGGCGCAGGCCGGCGTGCACGGCGACACCGTGTACCTCATGGGGACGGGCGGGTCGCTCGCGGCGGTCGACATGGCGGCCGGGAAGCAGCGGTGGCGGCTGGAGACCGGGGTGAGCTGGGGCTCGGTCCCCGCCTCCGACGGGCGGCACGTGTACGTCGCCGCCCCCGACGGACGGCTGCTCGGCGTCGACGCCCGCGAGGGCGATCTGCTCGGGCAGACCCGGCCGCGGCTCGGGCCCGTGCCCGACCGTGTCCCGGGGACACTGGCCGAGCCCGTCCTCGTGGGTGACCGTGTCTACGCCTCCGCCCCCGACGGCACCGTCTTCGCCGTCGACGCGCGCGACCCCGCCGCCTGGTGAGAGGCGGCGGGGTCGTGGCGGCGGCGCGGGGGCGTCAGCCGAGCTTGCTCACGTCGCGGACCGCGCCCTTGTCCGCGCTGGTCGCCATCGCCGCGTACGCCCGCAGGGCCGCCGAGACCTTGCGCTCGCGGTTCTTCGGGGCGTAGCGGCCGCCGAGGGCCTCCTCGCGGCGGACCAGCTCGGCGTCGTCCACCAGCAGCTCGATGGAGCGGCTCGGGATGTCGATGCGGATGCGGTCGCCGTCCTCGACCAGGGCGATGGTGCCGCCCGAGGCCGCCTCGGGGGAGGCGTGGCCGATGGACAGGCCCGAGGTGCCGCCGGAGAAACGGCCGTCGGTGATCAGCGCGCACGCCTTCCCGAGGCCGCGGCCCTTCAGGTACGAGGTCGGGTAGAGCATCTCCTGCATGCCGGGGCCGCCCTTGGGTCCCTCGTAGCGGATGACGACGACGTCGCCCTCCTTGACCTGCTGGGTGAGGATCTTCTGGACGGCCTCCTCCTGCGACTCGCAGACGACCGCCGGGCCCTCGAAGGTCCAGATGGACTCGTCGACGCCGGCCGTCTTGACGACGCAGCCGTCCACGGCGAGGTTGCCGCGCAGGACCGCGAGGCCGCCGTCCCGGGAGTAGGCGTGCTCGACGGAGCGGATGCAGCCGCCCTCGGCGTCCACGTCCAGGGAGTCCCAGCGCTCGGACTGGGAGAAGGCCTCGGCGGAGCGCTTGCAGCCGGGAGCCGCGTGCCAGAGTTCCACGGCCTCGGTGGACGGGGAGCCGGCCCGGATGTCCCAGGTCTTCAGCCAGTCGGCCAGGGACGGGCTGTGGACGGAGTGGACGTCCTCGTTGAGCAGGCCCGCGCGGTGCAGTTCGCCGAGGAGGGCCGGGATGCCGCCCGCCCGGTGCACGTCCTCCATGTAGTACGTGCGGTCCTTGGCGACGTTGGGCGCGACCTTCGCCAGGCAGGGGACGCGGCGCGAGAGGGCGTCCATCTCGGTGAGGCCGTAGGCGACCTCCGCCTCCTGGGCGGCGGCCAGCAGGTGCAGGATCGTGTTGGTGGAGCCGCCCATCGCGATGTCGAGCGCCATGGCGTTCTCGAAGGCCGCGGGGGTGGCGATGTTGCGGGGCAGGACCGAGTCGTCGTCCTGCTCGTAGTAGCGGCGGGCGAGGTCCAGGACCGTGTGGGCCGCGCGGACGTACAGGTCCTTGCGGGCCGTGTGGGTGGCGAGGACCGAGCCGTTGCCGGGCAGGGACAGGCCGATGGCCTCGGTCAGGCAGTTCATCGAGTTGGCGGTGAACATGCCCGAACAGGAGCCGCAGGTGGGGCAGGCGTTCTCCTCGATGCGGAGGATGTCCTCGTCGGAGATCTTGTCGTTGACCGCTTCCGACATCGCGTCGACCAGGTCGAGCGTGCGGACCGTGCCGTCGACGAGCGTGGCCCGGCCGGACTCCATCGGGCCGCCGGAGACGAAGACCGTGGGGATGTTCAGCCGCAGCGCGGCGTTGAGCATGCCCGGGGTGATCTTGTCGCAGTTGGAGATGCAGATCAGGGCGTCGGCGCAGTGGGCCTCGACCATGTACTCCACGCTGTCCGCGATCAGGTCGCGGGAGGGCAGCGAGTAGAGCATGCCGCCGTGGCCCATCGCGATGCCGTCGTCGACGGCGATGGTGTTGAACTCGCGCGGGATGCCGCCGGCCGCGACGACCGCCTCGCTGACGATCCGGCCGACCGGCGCGAGGTGGGTGTGGCCGGGGACGAACTCCGTGAAGCTGTTGGCGACCGCGATGATCGGCTTCCGGCCGATGTCCGCACCGGGTACACCGGAGGCGCGCATAAGGGCGCGGGCGCCCGCCATGTTGCGGCCGTGGGTGACTGTGCGGGACCTCAGCTCGGGCATCGTCGCTCGCTCCTTCAGACCTTCGGGGAGTCTCCGCCAGAGAGTTCTGACTGCACCGAGCGTACGCCGGTCATCCAGAGGGCGGGACGGGGTGTCCGGAATACGGGACGCGTGTCTCGGTGGACAGGGCGTCGGGAGGCGTCAGTCGCCGGTGAGGTGTCCCTGCACCACCGGGGCCACGCGCCGGACGATGTCCTCGGGGTCCGCCGAGGCGAGCGGCTCGACCCGGATCACGTACCGGATCATCGCGATCCCGACGAGCTGCGCGGCGGCGAGTTCGGCGCGCAGCTCCGCGTCCTGCCGGTCGAGCTGTCCGGCGATCCGGCGCAGCAGGTGGCTGGCGACGAGGCGGCGGAAGACGGCGGCCGCGGTGTCGTTGTTGACGGCGGAGCGGACGATCGCGAGCAGCGGGGCACGTGTGACGGGGCTCTCCCACAGGCCGATGATCATGCGGGTCATCCGCTCGCCCACCTCGTCGAGCGGACCTTCGAGCACCGCCTCCCGCTCGTCGAGCACCGGCCCGAAGGCGACCTCCACGGCGGCCTCGAAGACGCGCTCCTTGGTGCCGAAGTAGTGGTGCACCAGCGCCGAGTCCACCCCTGCGGTCTTGGCGATGCCCCGTACGGACGTCTTGTCGTACCCCCGTGCGGAGAACTCCTCGCGGGCGGCGTCGAGGATGCGGTCGCGGGTGCCGGCCGACTCGGTGCGCGGGGGGCGGCCGCGGCGCCGGGTGCCCGGCGAGGAGGCGGCCGGGCCGTCGCCCTCGGTGACGCCGGTCATCGCCGGGGCACCCGCAGGGCGGACGGGGAGGACGCGGAGGCGAGGTGGAGACGGGTGAAGGCCAGGGCCTCCGCCAGATCGGCCTCGCGTTCGGCGCTCGACATGGCGCGCCGGGTGTTGACCTCGATCACGACGTGCCCGTCGAAGCCGCCGGCCGCCAGCCGGTCCAGCACCTCGGCGCACGGCTGGTCGCCCCGTCCGGGCACCAGGTGCTCGTCCTTGGCGGAGCCCCGCCCGTCGGCCAGGTGCACGTGCCCCAGCCGGTCGCCCATCCGCTCGACCATCCCCAGGGTGTCGGTGCGGGAGGTGGAGGCGTGGCTGAGGTCGATCGTGAAGTGCCGGTAGTCCTCTTTGGTGACGTCCCAGTCGGGGGCGTAGGCGAGCATCTCGCGGTCGCGGTAGCGCCACGGGTACATGTTCTCCACGGCGAACCGCACGTCGGTCTCGTTCGCCATCCGCCAGACGCCGTCCACGAAGTCGCGGGCGTACTGCCGCTGCCAGCGGAAGGGCGGGTGGACGACGACCGTCGAGGCGCCGAGCTTCTCGGCGGCGGCCCGGGCCCGCTGGAGCTTGGTCCAGGGGTCGGTGGACCACACGCGCTGCGTGATCAGCAGGCACGGCGCGTGGATGGCGAGGATGGGGATGCGGTGGTAATCGCTGAGTCTGCGGAGGGCTTCGATGTCCTGGCTGACCGGATCGGTCCAGACCATCACCTCGACGCCGTCGTACCCGAGGCGCGCGGCGATCTCGAAGGCCGTCGCCGTCGACTCCGGGTAGACGGAGGCCGTCGACAGGGCGACCTTCGCATCCGGGATGCGGACTACGTCCCTTGCTTCTGCCACGAGCCACAGGTTACGGGGTGGGACGGGGGCGGTGCGGGGTGCTGCTTCGCCGTTGTGGCGTTTGCCATAGCGGCCCGCCTCCGCGGGACGGCCCGCCGGGCCTCCCCCATGGACGTGGCAGGGCCTACGCCTGGACCATGTGGTCCAGACGGCGGAGTATGACGCCCTCACGCAGGGCCCAGGGGCAGATCTCCAGGCGCTCGACGCCGAACAGGTCCATGGCCCCCTCGGCGACCATGGCCCCGGCGAGCAGCTGGCCCGCGCGGGCCTCGGACACGCCCGGCAGCTCGGCGCGTTCGGCGGCGGTCATCCCGGCCAGCCGCGGAACCCAGGCCTCCAGCGACTCGCGCTTCAGCTCGCGCTGGACGTACGGACCCTCGGCGGAGCCCGGGGCGCCGGCGAGCCGGGCGAGCTGCTTGAAGGTCTTGGAAGTGGCGACCACGTGGTCCGGCGCGCCGAACCGGCTGAACTCGCCGACCGTGCGCGCTATCCCGGTGCGGACGTGACGGCGCAGCGCGCGTACGTCCTCCGCCTCGGGCGGGTCCCCGGGCAGCCACCCGGCGGTGAGCCGGCCCGCGCCGAGCGGCAGCGACACGGCCGCGTCCGGTTCCTCGTCCAGCCCGTAGGCGATCTCCAGCGAGCCGCCGCCGATGTCGATGACGAGCAGCTTCCCCGACGACCAGCCGAACCAGCGGCGGGCGGCGAGGAAGGTGAGCTTGGCCTCCTCCTCACCGCTGAGCACCCGCAGTTCGACGCCGGTCTCCTCACGGACACGGCTGAGCACGTCGTCGGCGTTGCGGGCGTCACGCACCGCGGACGTCGCGAACGGCACGATCTCCTCCACGCCCTTGTCCTCGGCGGCCTGGAGCGCCTCGTGGACGACCGACACCAGCCGGTCGATGCCGTCGGGGCCGATCGATCCGTCGTCGTCGAGGAGCTGGGCGAGGCGCAGTTCGGCCTTGTGCGAGTGCGCGGGCAGCGGCCGCGCGCCGGGGTGGGCGTCGACCACCAGCAGATGCACCGTGTTCGAACCCACGTCGAGGACACCGAGTCTCATGTACGGAACGCTACTGCCCGACGCGCGCCGTGTTGCCCGGTTCGCCACGGCCGGACCGGTGCCGGAGCGGGGGGCGGGCGACTTACCCTGGACGAGTGCCAAAGACGAAAAAGGCGAAGGACGACAAGACGGACAAGAAGGCCAGGAAGGACAAGATGGCCGGATTGACCGGGGGTCCCTCGCGGATGCCAGCACCGCAGCCGCCGGGAGCGGCGCCGGTTGACGACGAGAAGGGCCTCGACTTCGCCCGCGCTTGGGTGGAATTTCCTGATCCCGCGGACGACGAGCAGGTCTTCCGCTGCGATCTGACATGGCTCACCTCTCGGTGGAACTGCATCTTCGGCAGCGGCTGCCAGGGCATCCAGGCCGGCCGCGCGGACGACGGGTGCTGCACCCTGGGTGCCCACTTCTCGGACGAGGACGACGAGAAGCGGGTCGCCGAGCATGTGGCGAGGCTCACACCGGACATCTGGCAGCACCACGCGGAGGGCACCAGGAACGGCTGGGTCTCCGAGGACGAGGACGGCGAGCGCCAGACGCGCCCGTTCCAGGGGTCGTGCATCTTCCAGAACCGTCCGGGCTTCGAGGGCGGTATGGGCTGCTCGCTGCACATCCTCGCCCTCAAGGAGGGCCGCGAGCCGCTGGAGACCAAGCCGGACGTCTGCTGGCAGCTCCCGGTCCGGCGTACGTACGACTGGATCGACCGGCCGGACGACACGCGCGTACTGCAGGTGTCGATCGGTGAGTACGACCGGCGCGGCTGGGGTCCCGGCGGCCACGACCTGCACTGGTGGTGCACCTCGGCCACCTCGGCGCACGGCGCGGGCGACCCGGTGTACGTCTCCTACCGCCCGGAGCTGATCGAGCTGATGGGCAAGGCCGGGTACGACCGCCTGGTCGAGCTGTGCGAGGAGCGGCTGGCGTCGCAACTGCCGCTGCTGGCGCCGCATCCGGCGGACCCCGCCTGACACGACGGCCGGCCGGCTCGGACGCCCGTCTCCTCCCCGCAGCGTGGGAAGGGGGCGGGCGTCCGCGCGTCGCCGGTCCATGTGACGGGCGGTCCGCGTGGTGTCAGGACGTGCCCGGGTCCGGGGTGCCCGTGCCGGCCGGGGCGGAGTCGTCCGGGGTGGGGGATCCGGGTGTGGTGGAGCCCGGATCGCCCGGCACGGAATCACCGGGTCCCGGGTCGCCCGTGGAGGGCTCGGGGTCGGGGTCCTGGGAGGACGGGGGGTCGGTCGGGGTGGGGTCCGAGGGTGTCGGTGTGGTGGGCGTGGGGTCCGGGTCGGAGGACGACGGAGGAGGACTGCCCGGGGTGCTGGGAGAGCCCGGCGTGCCCGAGGGGGAGCCCTCGACCGGGGCGGACGGGGCGGGGCCGTATCCCTCGATGGACACGACGGAACCCGCCGGGGAGACCGCCACCGTGGCCCTCCAGTGGCCGGACGGCTCGCGCAGCTGATCGACGTACACCCTGATCGTCACCGACTCGCCGGGGGCGAGTGTCCCCGAGGACCGGCTCAGGTACAGCCAGGACGCGCCCGTCGACGCGGACCAGCGGACCGGGCCCGCGCCCTTCGCGGTCAGGGTGATCAGCGTGGTGTCGCCGCGGTGGGCGGCCGTCACGCCCATCACGGCGGCGCCCTCGCGTCCGGCGCCGGCGACCTCGACGACCTCCACGGACACGTCCGGCGCGCCGTCCGCGCCGAAGCCGGTGGTGCCGGGCCGGGGCGCGGCGTTGCCGGCGTTCTCGTAGCCCGCGCCGCCGTCGCGGGCGTCGAAGTCGACGGTGCCGTCCTCCCGCGCGGAGGCCGCGCCGCCGTCCGTCCCCTCACCCACCGGGGTGCCCCGGTACGCGGCCCACAGCGCGAGCACGGGCGCGGCGACGACCGTGGCGACGACGGTCGTGGTGACGGCACGCGAGCGCAGCCGGTCCCGGCGGGCCACCCGGTCCTTGGGGTCCACGGGGAAGCCGCGCCGGTCGAAGCGGGGCGCGGTGCCGCGCACGCGGGGGTGGTGCGCGAGAGCGGTGACGAGGGCGGCGTCCGGCACGGGCAGGACGGGCAGGGCGTCCGGCGTGACGCTGGTGCCGGGCCACCGGCCCGGGACGGCCCGCTCGGCGGTACGCCGGCAGCGCGGGCAGTCGTCGACGTGGCGCACGAGCTCGCGGCGCAGCGTCGTACCGAGCACCAGCCCCTGCTCGCCGGTGAGATGCGCCACGCCCGGACAGGCGCCGGTCTCCACGACGGCGAGCGCCGCGCGGGTGCGCTCCACCTCACAGGCCGCGGTGGCGAGCAGCTCGCGCGCCGCGGCCGGTGCCATGCCCAGCACGGCGGCGACCTCGTGGGCGGCGAGGTGGTGGCGGACCGCGAGCTCCAGGGCCTCGCGCTGCTCCGGCGTGGTGCCGGCGGCCTCCGGCCAGGCCAGGGCGGCCAGTTCGCGCCGGCGTCGCTCCTGGACCTCGGCGGACACGGCCGGGGCGGGGGCGCTCCCCGCGGCTGCCTTGGACACGCGCTGCCTGCGGCCCCCGGCGTGGGAGGCCTGACGTCTCTGCCTGGCCTCGGCGAGCTTGCGCAGGCAGGCCCAGCGGGCCAGGGCGTACAACCAGGCCCGGCGGCTGCCGAGCTCCTCCGGGACGTGCCGGTCGCGGCGTTCCGCGAGGTGCAGCGCGTCGGCCAGGGCCGCGGTCGCCGCGTCGTGGTCGCACAGGACGGACAGGCAGTAGGTGAACAGGCCGTCGAGGTGCGGCGTGTAGCGGGCGGCCGGCCGCTGCGCCAGCGTGCGCGCGGCCGCGTGGTCGCGCGCCTCGCGGGGGGTCCGGTGTGTTCCGGTCGTACGGGTGGACGTACGGGTCGAGGTCTCCGGGCCGCTGCTCGTCATTCGGCGACCGTAGGGGGCGCGGGGCGGCGCCTTCCGGTGCCCTGCGCACTTTTAATCCGTACGGGTGAAACGATCCCTCAATCCGGGGACGGGCCGGGGACAGGAACCTTTCCCCGGCCCCTGAGCGGCCAGGACGCCCCCGGCCCCCGCTTCCTCCGGCGGGCGGGCCCGGGGCCCGTTGTCGGAGGGGGCCGTTACCTTGGGCGCATGGCTGCCCGTACCAAGACCTCCAAGGACCGTCCGTCCTACCGCTGCACCGAGTGCGGGTGGCAGACGGCCAAGTGGCTCGGCCGCTGCCCCGAGTGCCAGGCCTGGGGGACGGTCGAGGAGTACGGCTCGGCGCCCGCCGTCCGGACGACCGCGCCGGGCCGGGTCACCACGTCCGCGCTGCCCATCGGCCAGGTCGACGGCCGCCAGGCCACCGCCCGCTCCACCGGCGTGCCCGAGCTGGACCGGGTGCTGGGCGGCGGCCTGGTCCCCGGCGCCGTGGTGCTGGTGGCCGGCGAGCCGGGCGTCGGCAAGTCCACGCTGCTGCTGGACGTCGCCGCCAAGTCGGCGAGCGACGAGCACCGCACCCTGTACGTCACGGGCGAGGAGTCGGCGAGCCAGGTGCGGCTGCGCGCCGACCGCATCCACGCCATCGACGACCACCTGTACCTCGCCGCCGAGACGGATCTGTCCGCCGTGCTCGGCCACTTGGACGCGGTGAAGCCGTCGCTGCTGATCCTGGACTCGGTGCAGACGGTGGCGTCCCCGGAGATCGACGGCGCCCCGGGCGGCATGGCGCAGGTGCGCGAGGTCGCGGGCGCCCTCATCCGGGCGTCCAAGGAGCGCGGGATGTCCACGCTGCTCGTGGGCCATGTCACCAAGGACGGCGCCATCGCGGGCCCACGCCTGCTGGAGCACCTGGTGGACGTCGTCCTGCACTTCGAGGGCGACCGGCACGCGCGCCTGCGCCTGGTCCGCGGCGTCAAGAACCGCTACGGCACGACCGACGAGGTCGGCTGCTTCGAACTGCACGACGAGGGCATCACGGGCCTCGCGGACCCGAGCGGACTTTTTCTGACACGTCGCGCCGAACCGGTCCCGGGCACCTGCCTGACCGTCACCCTGGAGGGCCGCCGCCCCCTGGTCGCCGAGGTGCAGGCGCTCACCGTGGACTCGCAGATCCCCTCCCCCCGCCGCACCACCTCCGGCCTGGAGACCTCCCGGGTGTCGATGATGCTGGCGGTGCTTGAACAGCGCGGGCGCATCAGCGCCTTGGGCAAAAGGGACATCTACTCCGCGACGGTGGGCGGGGTGAAGCTGTCGGAGCCTGCCGCGGACCTGGCCGTGGCGCTCGCGCTGGCCTCGGCGGCGAGCGACACCCCGCTGCCGAAGAACCTCGTGGCGATCGGCGAGGTCGGCCTCGCGGGCGAGGTGAGACGGGTCACGGGAGTTCAGCGCAGGCTCGCCGAGGCGCACCGCCTGGGCTTCACGCACGCCCTGGTGCCGGGCGACCCGGGCAAGGTCCCGGCGGGCATGAAGGTTCTGGAAGTGGCGGACATAGGGGACGCGCTGCGGGTCCTTCCCCGCTCCCGTCGGCGAGAGGCCCCACGGGAGTCGGAGGACCGCCGGTAGACTTTGCCCAGGTCTCGCCCGTCCGTACGAAGCGCGGGGGCGCCCAGAACCTGCGACCGGAGGAGTGCAGTGGCAGCCAACGACCGGGCAGCAGCTCCCGGAAAGTCCGGTGGGAGTGCCGGTTCCGATGGCCTGATGCGCGCCTCGCTGAGCGCCGTGGCGCCTGGTACCGCCCTGCGTGACGGCCTGGAGCGGGTGCTCCGCGGCAACACCGGCGGTCTCATCGTGCTCGGCTCCGACAAGACCGTCGAGACGCTGTGCAGCGGCGGCTTCGTGCTGGACGTGGAGTTCACCGCGACCCGGCTGCGTGAGCTGTGCAAGCTGGACGGCGGCATCGTGCTGTCCTCGGACCTGTCCAAGATCCTGCGGGCGGGCGTGCAGCTGGTGCCGGATCCGACGATCCCCACGGAGGAGACCGGCACCCGGCACCGCACCGCCGACCGTGTGAGCAAGCAGGTCGGCTTCCCGGTCGTCTCCGTCTCCCAGTCGATGCGCCTGATCGCGCTCTACGTCGACGGTCAGCGCCGTGTCCTGGAGGACTCGGCGGCGATCCTGTCCCGCGCCAACCAGGCGCTCGCCACCCTGGAGCGCTACAAGCTCCGCCTCGACGAGGTCGCGGGCACGCTGTCCGCGCTGGAGATCGAGGACCTGGTGACGGTCCGGGACGTCTCGGCGGTCGCGCAGCGCCTCGAGATGGTGCGCCGCATCGCCACCGAAATCGCCGAATACGTGGTCGAACTGGGCACCGACGGCCGTCTCCTCGCGCTCCAGCTCGACGAGTTGATCGCGGGTGTGGAGCCGGAGCGTGAACTGGTCGTACGGGACTACGTCCCCGAGCCGACCGCCAAGCGCTCCCGCACGGTCGACGAGGCGCTGCACGAACTGAACGTGCTCACCCACGCGGAGCTCCTGGAGCTGTCGACGGTGGCGCGGGCGCTCGGTTACACCGGCTCCCCGGAGACGCTGGACTCGGCGGTGTCGCCGCGCGGCTTCCGGCTGCTGGCCAAGGTGCCGCGGCTGCCGGGCGCGATCATCGACCGGCTGGTGGAGCACTTCGGCGGTCTGCAGAAGCTGCTCGCCGCGAGCGTGGACGACCTGCAGACGGTGGACGGCGTCGGCGAGGCCCGCGCCCGCAGCGTCCGCGAGGGCCTCTCCCGCCTGGCGGAAAGCAGCATCCTCGAACGCTACGTCTGACCGGAGCACCCCCGAGGGACCGGACCGCCCGCACCGGTGTGCCCCGATGGGGGCCCGGGGAACGGCGCGCCCAGCCCCCACCGGCCGTCAGGTCACGACGGACCTGGACCTGACGGTCTAGTCGGCCTTCAGCACGAACGACGTCCGCACCTTCTCGTACCCCGGCGCCTTAGCCTCCACCAGGTACGTCCCCGGCTGCGCCGCCCCGCCCTTGGGCGTGGCGCACTGCGCCGCACTCCGCTTGCGGTCCCACTTCACGGTGTACGTGATGCTGTCCCCGGCCGGCACCCGGAACACCAGGCTGCGGGCGCCCTTCGGGCAGTCGTCCGACGCCCAGAACACGTCGTCACCCGTGGCCTGGGAGACCGTCACCACCGTGTGCTCGGGCCCGAGGTCGATCTTGCAGTCGGCGCCGGACGTGTTCCGCGCCGTGAGCAGGAAGGTGGGCGTCTGCCCGGGACCGTACGTGTTCTCCTTGCTGCGCAGGCTGAACCGGGCCGCGTTCGCGGTGCAGTTGGGAAGCCCGGCCCCGGAACCCGCCGGAAGCGCGTCGCCCGAGCCGACCCCGGCGGACGTGCCGCCCTCGGACCCGCCACCCGCGCTGCCGCCGGCGCCACCGCCCGATCCGTCCGCACCGCCCGCGCCCGCGGAGTCCGCGGGATCGCCGTCGCCGCCCGAGCCGTCCGAGCCGTCCGAGCCGTCCGAGGATCCACCGGACCCGCCGGACCCGCCGGATCCACCGGACCCCTCCGACCCGCCGTCACCCGTCTCGTCGCGTCCGCCCGGTGCCTGGCTGATCGCGGGACCCGAACCGGAGGGTCCGGGGGTGATGGAGGGCACGGGATTCTTCCCGTTGGCGCCGTTGTCCCGGTTGTTGCCGCTGCCGCCGCCGGAGACCACGACCCAGGTGATCAACAACGCCAACACGGCGAGTACGGACAGCATTACGGCCCTCCGACGCCAGTAGATGGAGGAGGGAAGCGGCCCGACCGGATTGCGCAGAGATCCCACGGCGCAAACTGTACGAGAGATCCGAGCGTTCGCTTGTCCCACCCGCCGCTCAGGCGCACAACTTTTCCGGATCATCATCCCGGTAACCGGCCGCACACCCCTGTCTTTCGTCAGGTAGGACACCCGACGGTCGCGGGGTGTGACGGTTCCGCCCGTTCGCCTACGGTCGGTGACCATGGACTTCGTGGACAGCGGGCTCTACCGCGACATCACCGACCACGCGTACGACGCCCCGGCGTGGCTGCGGCACGCGGCCGAGATCGGGACGGAGGCCGGACTGCTCGTGTTCGTCGCGCTGTTCGTGGCCGGCTGGTGGCGGGCACGGCACGCGGACACCCGGGCGTTCGCGATCGCGGCCCTTGCACCCCTGGCCACGGCTGTGGCGTACGTGTGCAGCGAACTCCTCAAGTCCGTTGTGACGGAGGAGCGTCCGTGCCGCGCCGTGATCGGTGCCGCTCCTCCCCTGGCGGAGTGTCCGCCGCACGGCGACTGGTCGTTCCCCAGCAACCACGCCTCCATCGCCGGTGCCTCGGCCGTCACGCTGGTCCTGGTGCGCCGCGTGCTGGTCTGGCTGACGGCGCCGCTTGCTCTACTCGTCGCGTTCTCGCGGGTGTTCGTCGGCGTGCACTACCCGCACGACGTGGCCGCGGGACTGCTGCTCGGCGCCCTGGTGTCCCTCGCCGTCGTGGGCCTGGCCACGCGACCGGCACTCCGGCTGGCCGGGGCGATGCGCGGCTCGACGGCGCCCGCCGCACGCTGGCTCACCGGCCCGGGCCCGCGCTCCGGGGCGACCGCCCCCACGCCGTACGCCACGCACCGCCGCGACTGAACGAGGCGCGCCCGCACACGGACGGGCTCAACTCCCCACCAGTCCCGCCTCGTACGCGACGATCGCCGCCTGTACGCGATTGCGTACGCCGAGCCGGTCCAGGACCGCGCTGACGTACGCCTTCACCGTGCCCTCGACAAGGTGCAGCCGGGCGGCGATCTCGGGGTTGGACAGGCCCGCCCCGACCAGGGCGAGCACCTCGCGTTCGCGCGGGCTGAGCAGTGCCGCGCGGGCCCGCGCGTCGGCCTCGCGGGCCAGCCGCCCGCCGCCGTCGGTGCCGCCGAGGCCTTCGATGACGTACCGGGCAACCTTGGGCGACAGGAAGGCCGCGCCGCCCGCCACCGCCCGTACCCCCGCCAGGAGTTCGTAGGGGTCGCCGGACTTCAGCAGGAAGCCGGTGGCGCCACCGGCCAACGCCCGGGCGACATAGGCCCTTTCGGAGAACGTCGTCAGGACGGCGACGGCCGTGCCGGGCACCGTGCGGAGGATCTCCTCGGCCGCCGAAAGCCCGTCCAGGCGGGGCATGCGGACGTCGAGCAGCGCCACGTCCGGGCGGTGAGCGCGGGCGAGTTCGACGGCCTGGTGCCCGTCGCCGGCCTCGGCGACGACCTCCGCCTCCCCGCCGCTGTCCAGGATGGCGCGCACCCCGGCCCGCACCATCGCCTCGTCGTCGGCCAGCAGGACGCGGATCATCGTGCGAACTCCTCACGTCGTGAGTTCTGTTGAGCTCCCACGCGGGGAACGACGTCCTTGGCCGCCAGGCGCCCCCGGTCGTCGAAGCAGAGGCGGTAGTGGTCGACGGAGACGAACAGTTCGCCGCTCGCGCGGTAGTAGCGGCAGTCCGTCCCGTCGGGCTCGGCGGGGGCGCGGTCCGTCGGCGGATCCTGGACGTCCCGGTCGGGCAGGTCGAGGTCGGCGAGGAGCGTGCCCGGGCGAAGTCCGGCGTAGGCGGCGGGTTCCAGCACCGCGTGCGTCTCGGTGTACGCGTACCAGCCGACCGACGCCGCGACCAGGGCGGCCCCCGTGCCCGCCGCGACGCCGAGCGCGGTGACGACACGGCGGCGGGCGTGGGTGTAGGGGGCGGACGGCGGACGGGCCGAGGCGACGGCCGCGGGCATGAGTGCCGGGACGTGGGCACTGACCTGGTACCCCTCACCGTGCGGCCCCGCCTCGAAGGTCCCGCCGACGGCCGTGACGGCGGCGCGCAGTGCCCGCAGCCCGCTGCCGCCCCCTGAGGGCTCCGAACGTGTCTGGGCCGCGGACCCGTTGGTGACGGTGACGGTCGCTCCCGAGGTGTCGTCGCCGGTGACCTCCACGACGACCGGCGCGCCCGGTGCGTGCCGTGCCGCGTTGGTGAGCGCCTCGCGGGCCACCCGGTGCAGCAGCCGTTCGGCGACCCCGCCCGGTGCCACGGTCCCGGCCCGCGTGCCGGTCCCCCAGCGCACCGGCAGCCCGGAGTCGGCGGCGCGGGTGACGAGTTGTTCGACGGTCTCCCCGGCCGGGGCGAGCGGGAGCGGTGCGTCGTCCTCCTCCCGCAGCACGCCGATGACGCGGTGCAGCCGGTCCGTGGCGTCCGCGGCCGCCGCGCGCAGGTCGGCTGCCGCCGCCCGGTGCCGTTCGGGCAGGTCGGGCGCCACCTGGAGCACGCCCGCCCGCAGGGCGAGCAGGCTCAGCTCGTGCCCCAGGGAGTCGTGCATGTCCTGGGCGATCCTGGCCCGCTCGCGCAGCCGCGCGCGCTCCTCTGCGAGGCGCTGCTCCTCCTCCAGCCGGGCGGCCCGCAGCCAGCCCGCCGCGGTGAGCGCGCGGCTCTGCCGCCAGTAACGGCCGCCGAGCCAGGGCAGGACGCAGCCGAAGAGCAGGGTGCCGGTCATGACCAGCCACTCCGGGACCGGATCGGCACCGCCGAGCGCGATCCTCAGAGTTCCGGCGCCACCGACCACGACGAGACCGAGGGCGGCGGGGGCGGTGCGGCCCTCCCGCAGCCCGAGCAGCAGGGCGAACACGGCGAGCGCGGGGCCGTAGGAGAGGGTGAACAGGGCGGGGGCGGCGGCCAGGCCCAGGGCGGCCGTGAGGGCGAAGGCGGCGAGCGGGCGGTGTGCGGCCAGCGCGGTGGCGACGGCGAGCACTCCCGCCCCGGCCAGCTGCTGTCCGAGGGGACGCGGCTCGTTCAGCCCGAGCCGGCCGGCACCGAACGCGGGCAGTGCGAGCGCCGCCCAGAGCAGGCAGCGGCCGGCGACGACGGCGGTGCGGGCACGGTCCATGCGCCGACGCTACAAGCGGACGCCGGGCGCCCGCCCCTGCCGGTCGTCAGGTCCCGTGTCACCTTCCGGGAGGTCCTTCCCCGTGGCGCTCGGCCGTCGACGGGGCCCGGCGTGGCAGGATCGGACAGGTCATGACTGCTCCCACGAAGCCCCCGTACGGCACCGCCGCCGATTCCGCGTCCGAGCATGCTCCCGGTGAGCCGCTGCACTCCCCCGTCATCGACTGGTTCGACGAGCACGCCCGGGACCTTCCGTGGCGACGCCCTGAGGCCGGCGCGTGGGGGGTGATGGTCAGTGAGTTCATGCTGCAGCAGACCCCCGTGAACCGGGTGCTGCCCGTCTACGAGCAGTGGATGGCCCGGTGGCCGCGCCCCGCCGACCTCGCCGCCGAGGCGCCCGGCGAGGCCGTCCGCGCCTGGGGCCGGCTCGGCTATCCGCGCCGCGCGCTGCGGCTGCACGGTGCCGCCGTGGCCATAACGGAACGGCACGGCGGCGACGTGCCGGCGGACCACGCCCAGCTGCTGGCGCTGCCCGGCATCGGCGAGTACACGGCCGCGGCCGTGGCGTCGTTCGCGTACGGGCAGCGGCACGCGGTGCTGGACACCAACGTCCGCCGGGTGTTCGCCCGCGCGGTCACCGGCACGCAGTACCCGCCGAACGCCACCACGGCCGCCGAGCGCCGCCTCGCCCGCGCGCTGCTGCCCGAGGACGCGGAGACGGCCGCCCGCTGGGCCGCCGCCTCCATGGAGCTCGGCGCGCTGGTGTGCACGGCGAAGAACGAGGCGTGCCACAGCTGCCCGATCGCCGCACTGTGCGCCTGGCGGCTGGCGGGCAAGCCCGCGCACGACGGTCCGCCGCGCCGCGGCCAGACGTACGCGGGCACCGACCGCCAGGTCCGCGGGCGGCTGCTGGCCGTGCTGCGGGAGGCGCACGGGCCGGTGCCGCAGGCGGCGCTCGACCGGGTGTGGCACGAACCGGTCCAGCGCGCCCGCGCGCTGGACGGTCTGGTCTCCGACGGTCTGGTCGAGCCGATGCCCGGCGGTCTGTACCGGCTGCCGCTGAGCTGACCCGAGCCGCTTCCCGTCACGCCGTTCACAGCCGTCACACCTCGTGCGACGGCTGATATCACCGCATACCCGCACCGAACGGTCCGTCGCTTCGTCCCGTTCGTCCCTCCGTTACACAACCGACGGACAGCCGAGCGCTGCCCGCAGGGTGCTCCGCACAGTGCCGTGACAACGCCTCCGTACCTTCGATCACGTGCTCGACAAGGGCACGACGAGACGGATCACAGGCGGTACGGCCGGCCCGAGCGGGCCCGCCGGAACGGGGAGCGAAAGGCGGGACACCATGGCGCAGGGCGAGGTGCTCGAGTTCGAGGAGTACGTCCGCACCCGGCAGGACGCGCTGCTGCGCAGCGCCCGGCGCCTGGTCCCGGACCCCGTCGACGCGCAGGACCTGCTGCAGACGGCCCTGGTGCGTACGTACGGCCGCTGGGAGACCATCGTGGACAAGCGGCTGGCCGACGCCTACCTGCGCCGGGTCATGATCAACACGCGGACGGAATGGTGGCGGGCGCGCAAGCTGGAGGAGGTCCCCACCGAGCAGCTCCCCGAGCCCTGCGTGGACGACGCCACCGAGCAGTACGCCGACCGCGCCCTGCTGATGGACGTGCTGAAGGTCCTCGCCCCGAAACAGCGCAGCGTCGTGGTGCTGCGACACTGGGAGCAGATGTCCACCGAGGAGACGGCCGCGGCACTCGGCATGTCGGCCGGAACGGTCAAGAGCACGCTGCACCGGGCGCTGGCCCGGCTCCGCGAGGAGC
This sequence comes from Streptomyces sp. CNH189, assembly GCF_000527195.1. Classification (NCBI taxonomy): domain Bacteria; kingdom Bacillati; phylum Actinomycetota; class Actinomycetes; order Kitasatosporales; family Streptomycetaceae; genus Streptomyces; species Streptomyces sp. CNH189. Next base: position 201,509 of record NZ_AZUS01000012.1, on the reverse strand, counting down.
TGGAGTCCCGCGACCTGGACGCACGCGCGCTGGAGCGTGAGGAGCGGGAGCGTTGCGCGGCGTGACCGGCGCGGGGTCCGCACGGACCCGTTCCACCGCCAGGACGGCGAGTACGGCGACGGCCGTACTCGCCGTCGGCGTGCTGTTCGTCAGCGGGTGCGGTGCGAGCGGCACCGGCGCGCGGGACGAGGGCCCGGCCCGCGTGGACGGGCCGACCAGCCCCGCCGCCTCCAAGGCGCCCTCGACGGCACCCTCGCCGACCCCCGACCGGATCGACGCCGTGCGGCTGATCAAGCGGGACCCGGCGGTCTCCGCCGACGTGAAGCGGGAGCTCAAGCCCTGCGTCGCCGACGAGTACCCGGTGGACGTCAGCTACGGCAACCTCACCGGCGAGGCCCTGGACGACGTCGTCGTCAACGTGCTGACCTGCGGAGACGCGGTCGGCATCGGGACGTACGTGTACCAGCGCCAGGGCGACGCGTACGTCAACGTGTTCAGCGCGGAGGAGCCGCCGGTCTACGCGGAGATCGACCGCGGCGACCTGGTGGTGAGCAAACAGGTCTACGACCGCGGCGACCAGGTGTCGAACCCGTCCGTCGAGATCGTGATCACGTACCGCTGGGTCTCGGGCCGGTTCGTCGAGAAGTACCGCACCCACAACGAGTACGGCCCGGTGGCCGGCCCCGCGCCGACGCCGGCGCCCGACAGCTGAGACCTGGCTCACACGCGGGAACCGGCAGCGTGCCGCCGGACGATGAAGGGATGAACCCGTCGTGCGGCCGGCGCGTCCCGTGGGGTGGGGCGGAGAGAACAAGCGCCGTGACCGGGCGGGGACGGGGGCCCGCCCGGCCCGGGACCACACGAGAACTGAGAGCAGCAGGATGGCAGACCAGACCCACGTCCTGTTCGTCGAGGACGACGACGTCATTCGCGAGGCCACCCAGCTCACCCTGGAGCGGGACGGTTTCGCGGTCACCGCGATGCCCGACGGGCTGTCGGGTCTGGAGGCGTTCCGCGCCGACCGGCCGGACATCGCGCTCCTCGACGTCATGGTGCCCGGGCTGGACGGGGTCAGCCTGTGCCGGCGGATCCGGGACGAGTCCATGGTTCCGGTGATCATGCTGTCGGCCCGCGCCGACGCCATCGACGTGGTGCTGGGCCTGGAGGCGGGCGCCGACGACTACGTGACCAAGCCGTTCGACGCCGCCGTCCTGGTCGCGCGGATCCGCGCGGTGCTGCGCCGCTTCGATCGGGCGGGCGGCGCCGGACAGGGGCGGGACACCGAGGACGTCGGCGCCGTCCTGGCGTTCGGCGAACTGGAGGTCGACACCGAGGGCATGGAGGTGCGCAAGGCGGGCGAGCCGGTGGCGCTGACCCCGACCGAGATGCGGCTGCTGCTGGAGTTCTCCGCGGCGCCGGGCACCGTGCTCTCCCGCGACAAGCTGCTGGAACGGGTCTGGGAGTACGGCTGGGGCGGGGACACCCGGGTCGTCGACGTCCATGTGCAGCGCCTGCGGGCGAAGATCGGCCAGGACCGCATCGAGACGGTCCGCGGCTTCGGCTACAAGTTGAAGGCCTGAGCGAACGGATGCGCGGCTATTTCCGGCGCCTGGTGACGGCGCTCGTCCGGCGGGCGGGCATCGGCGCGGGCCTGAGGTGGAAGCTCAGCGCGGCGATCGCGCTGGTCGGGGCGCTGGTGGCGATCGCGCTGAGCCTGGTGGTGCACAACGCGGCCCGGGTGTCGATGCTGGACAACGCGCGCGACCTCGCCGACGAGCGCATCATGATCGCGCAGCGCAACTACGAGCTGTCCGGACGGCTCAACTTCCCCAACACCAAGATCGACGACCCCCAGCTGCCCCGGGAGCTCAGGGCCAAGGTCGACGAGGGCCGCCGGGCGACCTACGTGGCCGACCGGGGCGGGGCGCCCGACATCTGGGCGGCGGTGCCGCTGAAGAACGGGCACGTGATGTCGCTGCACTCCGGCTTCACCGACCGCAGCTCGGACATCCTCAAGGACCTCGACCAGGCCCTGTGGATCGGCTCCCTCGCCACCGTCCTGGGCGGCTGCGCGCTCGGCGTCCTCATCGGCGGGCATCTGTCGCGGCGGCTGCGCAAGGCGGCCACCGCCGCCAACCGGGTCGCGGGGGGCGAGACGGACGTCCGGGTGCGGGACGCCATCGGCGGGGTGGTGCGGGACGAGACCGACGACCTGGCCAGCGCGGTGGACGCGATGGCGGACGCGCTGCGCCAGCGGCTGGAGGCGGAACGGCGGGTGACCGCCGACATCGCCCACGAGCTGCGCACCCCGGTGACCGGCCTGCTCACCGCGGCGGAACTGCTGCCGCCGGGCCGGCCCACGGAGCTGGTGCAGGACCGCGCCAAGGCGATGCGCACCCTCGTCGAGGACGTCCTGGAGGTCGCCCGGCTCGACAGCGCCTCCGAACGGGCCGAGCTGCAGGACATCCTGCTCGGCGAGTTCGTCGCCCGGCGGGTCGCGGCGAAGGACCCGGACGCCACCGTGCGCGTGGTGCACGAGTCCGAGGTCACCACCGACCCCCGGCGGCTGGAGCGGGTGCTGTTCAACCTGCTGGCCAACGCCGCACGGCACGGGGCGCCGCCCGTCGAGGTCACCGTGGAGGGCCGGGTCGTCCGGGTCCGCGACCACGGGCCCGGCTTCCCGGAGGACCTGCTCGCCGAGGGGCCGAGCCGGTTCCGCACCGGCAGCGCGGACCGGGCGGGCCGGGGCCACGGCCTGGGCCTGACCATCGCGGCCGGCCAGGCCCGGGTGCTGGGCGCCCGGCTGACCTTCCGCAACGTACGCCCGGCGGGTGCCCCGGACGACACGCAGCCCGAGGGTGCCGTCGCCGTCCTCTGGCTCCCGGAACACGCCCCGACGAACACGGGGAGCTATCCGGTCCTGGGGCAGTGAGCACGCTTCCGGGGCGCCGCGCGCCCCGGAAGCCGCTTCTCGGCTCAGACCGCCTCGGGGGCCTGCGCCGCCGCCGGAGTCTCCTCCCGCTGCGGGCCCGCGCCCTTGAGCGGCACCTCCTTGACGAACACCGCCGCCGCCAGCGACAGCACCGCGATCACCGAACCGAGCAGGAACGCCCCGTGCGTACCGGAGGACACGGCGTGCTGGTACGCCTCACGCGCCGCCTCCGGCAGCTTCGCCAGGCTCGCCGCGTCCAGCTGGGCGGACCGCTCGGTCACCTTGGAGCCCAGCGCGCCCGCCTTCTCCGCCATGACGTCCTGGACCCGGTGGTTGAACAGCGCGCCCATGACCGCCACGCCGAAGGACGAACCGAGCGTGCGGAACAGGGTGGTCGACGAGGACGCCACCCCCATGTCCCCGGGTTCCACGCTGTTCTGCGCGACCAGCATGGTGATCTGCATGAGGCAGCCCATGCCGAGCCCGACCACCGCCATGTAGACGCCGGAGGTGAGGCGGGAGGTCCCGGTGTCCATGGTGGACAGCAGGAACAGGCCGACGACCAGCAGCACGCTGCCCACCACGGGGAAGACCTTGTAGCGCCCGGTGCTGGTGGTCACCCGGCCCGCGACCATCGAGGTGACGAGCATCGCGCCGAGCATCGGCAGGAGCAGCAGGCCGGAGTTGGTGGCCGAGGCGCCCTGCACCGACTGCTGGTACAGCGGCAGGAAGAGTGTCGCGCCGAACATCACGAAGCCGACGACGAAGCCGATGACGGACATCAGCGTGAAGTTGCGGCTGCGGAAGATGTGCAGCGGCACCACCGGCTCGGCGGCCCGGGTCTGCCAGAACACGAAGCCGACCAGGGAGGCGACCCCGAGACCGATCAGCTCCATGATCCGCGCGGAGGTCCAGGCGTACTCCGTGCCGCCCCAGGTGGTGACGAGGACGATCGCGGTGATGCCGACGGTCAGCAGCGCGACCCCGGGGTAGTCGATGCCCGCCTTGGACCGCTTCTTCGGCAGGTGCAGCACGGCGCCCACGGCGGCCAGCGCGATCGCGCCGAGCGGCAGGTTGATGTAGAAGGCCCAGCGCCAGCCCCAGTTGTCGGTGATGGTGCCGCCGACCAGCGGGCCGCCGATCATCGCCAGGGCCATCACGGCGGCCATCATCCCCTGGTACCTGCCCCGCTCCCGGGGCGGGATGAGATCGCCGATGATCGCCATGACGCCGACCATCAGACCGCCGGCGCCCAGGCCCTGCACCGCGCGGAAGCCGATCAGCTCGCCCATGTTCTGCGCCATGCCACTGAGCGCGGAGCCGACCAGGAAGATCACGATGGAGGTCAGGAACGAGCCCTTGCGCCCGTACATGTCCCCGAGCTTGCCCCACACCGGGGTGGAGGCCGCGGTCGCCAGCGTGTAGGCGGTGACCACCCACGACAGGTGCTCAAGACCCCCCAGCTCGCCCACGATGGTCGGCATCGCGGTACCGATGATCATGTTGTCCAGCATCGCGAGCATCATCGCGATCATGAGCGCGAGCAGCACCACCCGCACGCTTCTCGGCTGTTTGCCGTCGTCCGTCCGGGCGGCCTCCGCCGCCACTGTGTCCGTCATGGATCCCACTCCCCCGGCCACACGGCGTGTGGCCCACTTCTACTTACTTGCCGCCCGGCTAGTTCACTACACTGGGAAGCTAGACGCGCAACTAGCCGGGCGTCAAGTAAGTTTTCGTCAAGAGGGTCCGAGTAGGAGGATGGGCGTCACCATGGACGGCACCAGACAGCGGCGCCGCGGGAACACCCGCCAGCGCATCCAGGACGTGGCCCTCGGACTCTTCGCCGAGCAGGGCTACGAGAAGACCTCGCTGCGCGAGATCGCCGAGCAGCTGGACGTCACCAAGGCGGCGCTCTACTACCACTTCAAGACCAAGGAAGAGATCCTCGTCAGCATCTTCGAGGACCTCTCCCGGCCGCTGGAGGACCTGATCGCCTGGGGGCGGGAGCAGCCCCACTCGCTGAGGACCAAGCAGGAGCTCCTGCGCCGCTACAGCGAGGCACTCGCGGCGGCGGCCCCGCTCTTCCGCTTCATGCAGGAGAACCAGGCCACCATCCGCGAGCTGCGCATCGGCGAGCTGTTCAAGACCCGGATGTTCGGGCTGCGGGACATCCTCATCGATCCGGACGCCGACCTGGTCGACCAGGTGCGCTGCGTCAGCGCCCTGCTCACCCTGCACGCGGGGATGCACATCCTCCAGGACACCGAAAGCGACCCCGAGGAGAAGCGCAAGGCCGTCCTCGAGGTCGCCGTCGATCTGATCACCCAGGCCCACCGGGGTCCCGCGGAGGCTTAGTCCACCGGGGCTCCGCGAGGGCTCAGGCGCATACGCCTGTCCGCTCCCCGCGGGTCAGACCGTCACGCCGTGGCCGCGCAGGAAGGTCACGGGGTTGACGGCGGAGCCGTAGTTCGGGGTGGTGCGGATCTCGAAGTGCAGGTGGGGACCGCTGGAGTTGCCGGTGTTGCCGGACAGGGCGATCTTCTGGCCGGTCTTGACGACCTGGCCGACCTTCACCTTCACGGACGACAGGTGGGCGTACTGGGAGTACGTCTTGTTGCCGTGCTTGATCACGATGGCGTTGCCGTACGCGGGGCCGTCACCGGCGCCGTTGCCGCCGGCCTTGACGACGGTGCCGCCGTGGGCGGCCATCACCGGGGTGCCGGTGGAGACGGCGTAGTCCTGGCCGGAGTGCTTGTGGGCCCACATGCCGCCGTTCTGCGCGAAGCTCGCCGACAGCTTGTAGCTCTTGACCGGGTCGATCCAGGACGCGGCCTTCTTCTTGGCGGCGGCCTTGGCGGCCTTCTTCGCCTGCGCGGCCTTCGCGGCGGCCGCCTTCTTCGCCTCGGCGGCCTTCTGGGCCTTGGCGGCCTGCGCCTGGACGGCCTTCGCCTGGACCTCCGCGGCCTTGGACTGGGCGGCCGCCTGCGCCTGCACGGCGCCGGCCGCGCCGGAGGCGGCCGTGTTGTCGACGGCGGCCGCGACTCCGGCTCCCAGGACGGCCGAGGTGCCCAGGCCGGCGGCCAGGACGGCCGCACGGGTACGGGTGGCGGACGTACGGGGGAAACGGGACGTGACGCGCTCGAACATCAAAACCTCGTGGGGGAGGGGACAGAGGAGAGCCACCTGCTCGCGAAGCCCGCGACGTGGTGGCCTCTCAGTGGTAACCCTTTCGCCCGAAAAGCCGCAAAGGTGTGACCTACGAAGGAAATTCGTAGCCAACGACCGAGATGAGCGCCTCGTGAGACGGGGCTCACAGGGGGCGAAAGCCCCATTTCAAGCCGTTCGTTGGCACTTTCACCCTGAATGCCCGAGTTGGTTTGGGTGTCTCTCTACTATTCCGAGCCGTACGTGACGTGGCTCCTGTGCGGCACGTCACCGGTGGAGTGAAAAAGCGGTCGCAGAAATGTGGCGCAGGCCTCTGGTCGCCTACCGCGCGGTAACCCTACGGTTCACCTCGCGTCACCCTCGCACACGAGCATGCACACGACATGTTGGCAGCGTCACGGACGTGAGAGGACCCCCACGACATGAGAAGCCGACGCCCCTGGTCGCGCCGCGTAGCGGTGACCGCCGTCTCCGCGACCGCCCTGGTGGCCCTCGCCGCACCGGCCGAGGCCACACCCGCCACCGCGACCCCCGCGACGGCCACCGCCGCCCTGCCGGCCGCCGCCCCCGCGATCCCCACGGCCCCCGCCGCCCTCGCGGCCGACGTCGACCACGACACCTGGCAGCGCGACTGCCGGGCGGTGATGGACCAGGCGCTCCCCTATGTGAAGCAGCGCATCGCCGATGCCCGGCCGGGCGAGAAGCAGGCCATCGTCCTCGACATCGACAACACCGCCCTGGAGACCGACTTCGGCTTCAGCTTCCCGCAGCCCGCCAACGAGCCGGTCCTGGAGGTCGCCCGGTACGCCGAGGAGCGCGGGGTCGACCTGTTCTTCGTCACCGCCCGCCCCGGCATCATCCACGCGCCCACCGAGTGGAACCTCGACCACGCCGGCTACGAGTCGTCCGGGCTGTACGTCCGCGGCTTCCTGGACCTCTTCAGGAACGTCGCCGACTACAAGACGGCGCAGCGCGTCGCCATCGAGCGCAAGGGCTACACGATCATCGCCAACATCGGCAACAGCGCCACCGACCTCTCGGGCGGCCACGCCGAGCGCGCCTTCAAGCTGCCGGACTACGACGGCCAGCTGTCCTGACCCCGGGCACAGGTGAGGGGCCGGCACCCTTGCGGGTGCCGGCCCCTCTCACTGGCCGTGGAGCGGGACGCCTACGCGTCCTTGCTCAGGTTCGGGCCGGCGCCGCCGGCCGCCTGCTCGATCGGCGGGACGTCGGGCAGGGCCGACTTCTCCTCGCCGCGGAAGGTGAAGGTCTGGGACTCGCCCTCGCCCTCGGTGTCCACGACGACGATGTGACCCGGACGCAGCTCGCCGAAGAGGATCTTCTCCGACAGCGAGTCCTCGATCTCCCGCTGGATGGTCCGGCGCAGCGGCCGGGCGCCCAGCACGGGGTCGTAGCCCTTCTTGGACAGCAGCTCCTTGGCGGACTGGGAGAGCTCGATGCCCATGTCCCGGTCCTTCAGGCGCTCGTCCACCTTGTCGATCATCAGGTCGACGATCCGCAGGATGTCGCCCTGGGTCAGCTGCGGGAAGACCACCACGTCGTCGACGCGGTTGAGGAACTCGGGCCGGAAGTGCTGCTTGAGCTCGTCCGAGACCTTGTTCTTCATGCGCTCGTAGTTGGTCTTCGTGTCACCCGCGGCGGCGAAGCCCAGGTTGAAGCCCTTGGAGATGTCCCGGGTGCCGAGGTTGGTCGTCATGATGATGACCGTGTTCTTGAAGTCCACGACCCGGCCCTGGGAGTCGGTCAGGCGACCGTCCTCCAGGATCTGCAGCAGCGAGTTGAAGATGTCCGGGTGGGCCTTCTCGACCTCGTCGAAGAGGACGACCGAGAACGGCTTGCGGCGCACCTTCTCCGTCAGCTGGCCGCCCTCCTCGTAGCCCACGTAACCGGGGGGCGAACCGAAGAGACGCGAGACCGTGTGCTTCTCGCTGAACTCCGACATGTCGAGGGAGATCAGCGCGTCCTCGTCGCCGAAGAGGAACTCCGCGAGCGCCTTGGACAGCTCCGTCTTACCGACACCGGACGGACCGGCGAAGATGAACGAGCCACCCGGACGCTTCGGGTCCTTCAGACCGGCGCGGGTACGGCGGATCGCCTTGGACAGCGCCTTGACGGCGTCGTTCTGGCCGATGACCCGCTTGTGCAGCTCCTCCTCCATGCGGAGCAGGCGGCTGGACTCCTCCTCGGTCAGCTTGAAGACCGGGATGCCGGTGGCGGTCGCGAGTACCTCGGCGATCAGGTCGCCGTCGACCTCGGCGACGACGTCCATGTCGCCGGCCTTCCACTCCTTCTCCCGCTTCGCCTTGGCGGCCAGGAGCTGCTTCTCCTTGTCGCGCAGCGAGGCGGCCTTCTCGAAGTCCTGCGAGTCGATCGCGGACTCCTTGTCCCGGCGGACACCGGCGATCTTCTCGTCGAACTCGCGCAGGTCCGGCGGCGCGGTCATCCGGCGGATGCGCATCCGGGAACCGGCCTCGTCGATCAGGTCGATCGCCTTGTCCGGCAGGAAGCGGTCCGAGATGTAGCGGTCGGCCAGGGTGGCGGCCTGGACCAGTGCCTCGTCCGTGATGGAGACGCGGTGGTGCGCCTCGTAGCGGTCGCGCAGGCCCTTGAGAATCTCGATCGTGTGCGGCAGGGACGGCTCGGCGACCTGGATGGGCTGGAAGCGGCGCTCGAGGGCCGCGTCCTTCTCCAGGTGCTTGCGGTACTCGTCCAGCGTGGTCGCACCGATGGTCTGGAGCTCACCGCGGGCCAGCATCGGCTTGAGGATGCTCGCCGCGTCGATGGCGCCCTCGGCGGCACCCGCACCGACCAGCGTGTGCAGCTCGTCGATGAACAGGATGATGTCGCCGCGGGTGCGGATCTCCTTGAGCACCTTCTTCAGGCGCTCCTCGAAGTCACCGCGGTAGCGGGAGCCGGCCACCAGGGCACCGAGGTCCAGGGTGTAGAGGTGCTTGTCCTTGAGGGTCTCGGGCACCTCGCCCTTGACGATGGCCTGGGCGAGGCCCTCGACGACGGCGGTCTTGCCGACGCCGGGCTCACCGATCAGCACCGGGTTGTTCTTGGTACGGCGGGACAGCACCTGCATGACCCGCTCGATCTCCTTCTCGCGCCCGATGACCGGGTCGAGCTTGGACTCACGAGCGGCCTGGGTGAGGTTCCGGCCGAACTGGTCGAGGACCAGGGACGTGGAAGGCGTGCCCTCCGCAGGACCGCCGGCGGTGGCGGTCTCCTTGCCCTGGTAACCGGAGAGCAGCTGGATGACCTGCTGCCGCACACGGTTCAGATCGGCGCCCAGCTTGACCAGGACCTGGGCGGCGACGCCCTCGCCCTCACGGATCAGGCCGAGCAGGATGTGCTCCGTGCCGATGTAGTTGTGGCCCAGCTGAAGGGCCTCGCGGAGCGACAGCTCCAGGACCTTCTTGGCACGGGGGGTGAAGGGGATGTGACCCGACGGGGCCTGCTGGCCCTGCCCGATGATCTCCTCCACCTGCTGGCGGACCGCCTCGAGCGAAATCCCGAGGCTCTCAAGGGCCTTGGCGGCGACACCCTCACCCTCGTGGATCAGGCCCAGGAGGATGTGCTCGGTGCCGATGTAGTTGTGGTTGAGCATCCGGGCTTCTTCCTGAGCCAGGACGACAACCCGCCGCGCGCGGTCGGTGAACCTCTCGAACATCGTTAATCGCTCCTCAGAGCGGTCAGGCAGTGGGGGGAACTTCCCCTCCCTGTCCTTCCGCAGCTTAGTCCCGCAAGCGGGGACCGCTCATTCCAACTGCCGACACCGTCGATGGCCTCCTGACCCCGCTCACGCCGACATCTGCTCCAACCCGATGGTGCGAGACGATGTTCCCGCAGGCCAGGCAGTTACCCCCTTCGCCAGTACGCCCGTGGCGAACGGGAGCCGTCCCGCCCTGCGTGTCGCCCCCTCCCACTAGGGATGTCTTACCCGCTGCTACGGACCGTCCATGCCGAGTGCACGGGTTCCCTCCGCTACGGGCGAACAACCTCGCTCCCCGCCGCACCCCCGCGCGCCTCCGTGTTCGACACCCTGCGCATGCGTCCGCACACCCAGCGTAACCCGACGGGGTGTCGGCCGTTGCGCCGGGCATGGCCCCCACCCGCACCGTCACCGTCCCGCCCCCACGAGGGCCGGACGGATCCGCAGAGGGCGACAGGACACGCCTCTGGTACGAGAACGTACTGGGCTGGCCGACGGTGCCCGGTGTCCCGCCCCGGCTGGTGGTGGGGCCGGCCTTCGACGTCCTGGACGTGCCCGCCGAGGCGGGGTGCGTGGCGCTGGAGCGTCTGGGCGCCGCCGGGCAGGGCTTTCCGGTCGCCCTTCAGGCGGGCCGGCTGCGGCTCCTGGTGGCCGCGGGAAGCGCGGACGAGCTGCCGGGCCTGCTGGAGTGGCTGGAGTGGGGCGGGGTGGGCCTCGACCTGCTGGCGGTCGGCGAGGGCGGCTTCATGGACGCTCCCGTCCCCTGGACGCCCGCGGCCGGGCCGGGCGGGGCCCGCAGCGCCGGTACGTGCGGCCGGGGCGGTGACGGTCCGCAGGGGGCCGCCGTGTGGCTGCGACCCCCCGAACCGGGGCGCGGGGCCGGAGCCTCGCTGCCGACGCTGTCGGCGATGGGCACGAGGGACTCGCGAGGGGACGGTGCCGGCCCCCCGGACCTCGTGCGGCTGGTGAACACCGTGGCGACGCAGATCCACCGCGTCCGCCTGCGGCGGGCCGGTGCGGGCGCCGCCGCGCGGGCAGAGGGTCAGCCGTTGGCCTTCTCGTAGGCCTCGCGGATGGACTGGGGAACGCGGCCGCGGTCGTTGACCTCGTAACCGTTCTCCTTGGCCCAGGCGCGGATGGCCGCGGTGTCCTGGCTGCCGCCGGAGGAGGAACGCGCCTTTCCGCGCCCGCCGGAAGCACGGCCCCCGGTGCGACGGCCACCCTTCACGTAAGGCTCGAGAAGGCCGCGGAGCTTCTCCGCGTTGGCGGTGGTGAGATCGATCTCGTAGGTCTTGCCGTCCAACGCGAACGTCACGGTCTCGTCCGCCTCGCCGCCGTCGAGGTCGTCGACAAGAAGGACCTGAACCTTCTGTGCCACCGGATTTCCTTTCATCGATAACTTGAGGGCCGGGGTGAGCCGGCGTCCGCCGTATCGCCGCCCCTTGTTATAAGCAGTACTGCAGTACCTCGGAAAGCAAACCGCTTTTGACGTAAAAACACAAACCCCCGGCAGAGGCCCGGCTCCCGCACATCGCCCGGAAACATGCGCGTTTCGGACATAGGGCACCCGCATAGGGCGCCCTGACGCAGATCACAGATGCAGAAGCATCCGACTGTTGCCCAAGGTGTTCGGTTTCACGCGTTCGAGACCGAGGAACTCCGCGACACCCTCGTCATAGGAGCACAGCAACTCCGCGTACACATCGCGGTCGACGGGTGTCTCACCGATCTCCACGAAGCCGTGCTTGCCGAAGAAGTCCACTTCGAAGGTCAGACAGAAAACGCGACGAACACCGAGCCAGCGGGCGGTCTGCAGCAACTTCTCCAGCAGCCGGTGTCCGACGCCGGCCCCCTTCAGACCCGGCTTCACGGCGAGAGTGCGCACTTCCGCGAGGTCTTCCCACATCACGTGCAGGGCGCCGCAGCCGACGACCTCCGCGTTGTCGTCCCGTTCCGCGACCCAGAACTCCTGGATGTCCTCGTAAAGCGTCACCGTCGCTTTGTCGAGCAGGATGCCCTCGCGGACGTAGTCGTCCAGCAGGTCGCGTACGGCCGGCACATCGCTGGTGCGGGCCCGCCGGACGGAGAGGGCATTTGCGGTGACTTCGGGGCTGTCTGCTGACATGGACGGACGCTATCGCCCGGCGGGCCCGCCGGGAGAGCCGGGGTTGTCGTCAGGGGTTTGCGGGAGCTCGACGATCCGCATGGCGTCCGTGAGAGCCTGGCGCTGTTCCTCGCTCATCATGCCGAAGAACGCCACGAGAGCGGCGGCGGCGTTGTCGCTCTGCGACCACGCCTCGTTCATCAGGGCGGCGGCGTAGGCGGCGCGAGTGGAGACGGCCTCATATCGATAGGCGCGGCCTTCGGACTCCCGGCGCACCCAGCCCTTCTGATGGAGATTGTCCAAAACGGTCATCACCGTGGTGTACGCGATGGACCGGTCCTTCTGAAGATCTTCCAGGACTTCCCGAACGGTCACCGGGCGGTTCCACTTCCACACCCGCGTCATGACCGCGTCTTCGAGTTCTCCCAAGGGGCGAGGCACAACTCAGAACAATAGTGGGAGATCCCCTCCATGGCGTGCCGGACGGGCGTGATCGCGGCAAACACTGACAAAAGGGGCGTACGACGGTTCGTCGTACGCCCCTGTGGTGCGACTGCGGTCGGTGTCCGGCGCCCGGCGGGCGGGCCGGTCAGGCGTCGGTCTTGGGGGCGGCGGCCGCGGGGGCGGCCTCCGCCCGGGCGAGGGCCGCGTCGACCACGGCGTCCTCCTTGGTCTTGTTGGCGCCGCCCTGGGTCTTCACGATCACGCGGATCACACCGATGAAGAAGACGGCCATGACGACCGGGGGCAGGAGCGCGGAGACGTAGTCCATGCGTCCAGGGTAGCCAGGCGGACGGCTCAGCCGGCGGCCAGGTGCTGGTCCGGCGGCGTGGCGGGTTTGCGCCGCGGGAAGACCTCGCCGGGCGTGGGCACGGGCCTGCGGGTGGGCTTGGGCGTGCCCGGGGTGGGGGCCGGCGTCGGCGCGGGGCTCGGGTTCGGCGCCGGGTGCGGCGTCGAGGGCCGCTCGGCGGGCTCGCGCTCCTGCCCGGAGTCCGCGCGCCCGCCGGGCAGCGCGGTCAGGCGGACGCGTTCGCAGTGCCGTAGCAGGTCCGCGGCGGTGGGGTTGCCGCGCAGGGCGCGCAGGGCGGCCAGATCGTCCGGGTGGGGCCGGTATCCGACCCCCAGCGCCTCTTCCAGGAGCGCGAGGTACCCGGCGGCGGTGCCGGGGAGGGCGGCGCGGTAGCGGCCTAGATCGGCCACGAGGAAGGCACGCAGCCGGGCGCTCTCCCGCCTCGCCTCGTCGAGGGACGCGGCGAGGCGGAGGCAGTCCTGGACGTCGTCGGCCGTGGCGGGGCTGGGGTGCACGGCGAGGGCGAGGGCGCGGCGGAGCACACGCAGCTCCTCCGCACCGAACGCCAGGCCGCCGCGGGATCCGTAGGGCGTGGGCATGCTGCGACGATACGCGCTAATCAGACAAATACGGATCAAAGCCGCAGGTGTGGCGCGGTCACCACCCGGGTGGCCCGACCAGGCAGGACGCCCGGCTGGGACCACCGTGGGGCGGCGTACGCGCTACATACGGGACACGTTGCGTTCGTAGACCAGGCGGAGCCCGATCAGCGTCAGCCACGGCTCGTGCTCGTCGATCACGGTGCTCTCCCCCAGCACCGTCGGCGCCAGTCCGCCGGTGGCGATGACCGTCACGTCGTCCGGGTCCTCCGCCAGCTCCCGCGCCATGCGGTTGACCACCCCGTCCACCTGGCCGGCGAAGCCGTACACGATGCCCGACTGCATCGCGGCGACCGTGTTCTTGCCGATGACGGTGCGGGGCCGCGCCACCTCGATCTTGCGCAGCTGCGCGGCCTTGACGCCGAGCGCCTCCACGGAGATCTCGATGCCGGGCGCGATGACCCCGCCGACGTACTCCCCGCGCGCGGAGACCGCGTCGAAGGTCGTCGCCGTGCCGAAGTCGACGACGATCGCCGGCCCGCCGTACAGCTCGTTCGCCGCGACCGCGTTGATGATGCGGTCGGCGCCGACCTCCTTGGGGTTGTCGAACTGGATCGGCACGCCCGTCTTCACGCCGGGCTCCACCAGGACCGCGGGCACGTCGCCGTAGTAGCGGCGGGTCACCTCGCGCAGCTCGTGCAGCACGGACGGGACGGTCGCGCAGATGGCGATGCCGTCGATGCCGTCGCCCAGCTCCTCGCCCAGCAGCGGGTGCATGCCCATGAGGCCCTGGAGGAGGACGGCGAGCTCGTCCGCCGTGCGCCGCGCGTCCGTGGAGATGCGCCAGTGTTCGACGATCTCGTCGCCGTCGAACAGGCCGAGAACGGTGTGCGTGTTGCCCACGTCGATCGTCAGCAGCATGACCGGTCCTACTCCGCGGCGCGCAGGTCGAGGCCGATGTCGAGGATCGGCGAGGAGTGGGTGAGGGCGCCCACCGCGAGGTAGTCCACGCCCGTGTCGGCGTACGCCTTGGCGCCGGCGAGGGTGAGGCGCCCGGAGGCCTCCAGCGCCGCGCGGCCGTCGACGAGGGACACCGCCTCCTCGCACTCGCCGGGGGTGAAGTTGTCCAGCAGGATCAGGTCGGCGCCCGCGTCCAGGACCTCGCGGAGCTGGTGCAGGGTGTCGACCTCGACCTCGATCGGGACGTCGGGGAACTGCTCGCGGACCGCCGTGAAGGCCTGCGCGACGCCGCCGGCGGCCACCACGTGGTTGTCCTTGACCAGCGCCGCGTCCGACAGGGACATGCGGTGGTTGACGCCGCCGCCGCAGCGCACGGCGAACTTCTCCAGGCTGCGCAGTCCCGGGGTGGTCTTGCGGGTGTCCCGCACCTTCGCCTTGGTGCCCTCCAGGGCGTCCGCCCACGCGCGCGTGGCCGTCGCGATGCCGGACAGGCGGCACAGCAGGTTGAGGGCGCTGCGCTCCGCGGTGAGGATGTCGCGCGTGCGGGTGGTGACGGAGAGCAGCACCTGCCCGGCCTCCACGCGGTCGCCGTCCTCCACGTGGCGCTCGACCTCGAACTCCTCGGTGCACACGATCGACATGACCGCCTCGGCGACCCGCAGGCCGGCCACCGTGCCCGCCTCCCGCGCGGTGAAGTCGGCGGTGGCGACGGCCTCCTCCGGAATGGTCGCGACCGTGGTCACGTCCACGCCGTGCGCCAGGTCCTCCTGAAGGGCCACGTTGGCGATGTCCTCGACCTCGACGGGGTCGAGGCCGGCGTCGGCCAGGAGCTGGGCGAGCGCGGGGTCGAGCCCGCACTCCAGGTACGTGTCCTCGGCGCCGCAGGCGCAGCCGTCGCCACAGCCGCCGGAGGAGACGAGGGGAAGGTCGGGGGTGGTCACTGCTGTCACTGCTCCTGGGCCTGAGGGAGGGTCGGGGGGAAGTCTGTGGTGTCGGTGGTGCGCACCGCCAGCGATCGGTCCGGATTCAGCCGTACGACGATGTGGCGGCGCCATGCGGTGTCGTCCCGCTCAGGGCGGTCATCGCGCCAGTGGCAGCCGCGGGTCTCCTCACGCAGCCGTGCGGCGGCCACCAGGACGCGGGCCACGCACAGCAGGTTGGTGGCCTCCCAGGTGTCGACGCCCGGCTCGGCGGTCTTGCCGTTCTCGTCGAGGGCGTCGCGCGCGTCGGCGTGCAGCCGGTGCAGGCGGTCGGCGGCCTCGGCCAGGGACGCCTCGGAGCGCAGCACGCCCGCACCGCGGGTCATGGTCCGCTGGATGGTGAAGCGGACCTCCGGCGGGAGCAGCGGGTGCGCGGGGCGCCCGGCGGCGGGCAGCGGCTGCGGTACGCGCGCGTGGAGGCCGGTGCGGGCGATGTCGGAGGCGATGCGCTCGGCGTAGACGAGGCCTTCGAGGAGCGAGTTGGACGCCAGCCGGTTGGCGCCGTGCACGCCGGTGCAGGCGACCTCGCCGCAGGCGTACAGGCCGGGCACGGTGGTGCGGCCGCGGGAGTCGGTGCGGACGCCGCCGGAGGCGTAGTGGGCGGCCGGGGCGACGGGCACGGGCTCGGTGACCGGGTCGATGCCGTGGGCGCGGCAGGCGGCCAGGATCGTCGGGAAGCGGCGCTCCCACATCTCGGCGCCGAAGTGGCGGGCGTCGAGGTACATGTGCTCGGCGTCGCGCTCCCGCATGCGGCGCATGATGCCCTTGGCGACGATGTCCCGGGGCGCCAGTTCCGCCAGTTCGTGCTGCCCCAGCATGAAGCGCACGCCGTCGGCGTCGACCAGGTGGGCGCCCTCACCGCGCACCGCCTCGGAGACCAGCGGCTGCTGGCCCTCCGCGTCCGGGCCGAGGAAGAGCACCGTGGGGTGGAACTGCACAAACTCCAGGTCGCTCACCTCGGCGCCCGCGCGCAGCGCGAGGGCGACGCCGTCGCCCGTGGAGACGGCCGGGTTGGTGGTGGCGGAGAACACCTGGCCCATGCCGCCGGTGGCGAGCACCACGGCGGGCGCGTGCACCGCGCCCACGCCGTCGTGCTGGCCCTCCCCCATGACGTGCAGGGTGACGCCGGCGGTGCGGCCCTCGGCGTCGGTGAGCAGGTCGAGGACGAGCGCGTTCTCGATCGTGCGCAGCCCGCGCGCGCGGACCGCCTCGACCAGGGCGCGGGAGATCTCCGCACCGGTCGCGTCGCCGCCCGCGTGGGCGATGCGACGGCGGTGGTGGCCGCCCTCGCGGGTGAGTTCCAGCCGGCCGTCGGTGGACGCGTCGAACTGCGCGCCGGTCGCGATGAGCCGCCGTACGGCGTCGGGGCCCTCGGTGACCAGGATGCGTACGGCTTCCTCGTCGCAGAGGCCGGCGCCGGCGACCAGGGTGTCGTCCAGGTGCTGCTCGGGGGTGTCGCCCTCGCCGAGGGCCGCGGCGATGCCGCCCTGCGCCCAGCGGGTGGAGCCGTCGTCGAGGCGGGCCTTGGTGACCACCACGGTCGTCAGTCCGGCCGCCTCGCAGCGGAGGGCGGCGGTGAGGCCCGCGACCCCGGAGCCGACGACCACGACGTCCGCGTCGATGGACCACCCCGGTGCGGGCGCGTGCAGTCGTATGCCTGTGCTGGTCACGAGGCGGCTCCGAGGTTTCCGAAGGTCAGGGGGATGTTGTCGATCAGCCGGGTGGCGCCGACCCGCGCGGCGACCGCGAGGACGGCCTCGCCGGTGAAGTCGTCGCCGATCTCGGTGAAGTCCGACGGGTCGACCAGCGCCAGGTAGTCCAGCGTCAGCGGCGGATCCAGGCGGGCGGCCTCGTCCAGCACCAGGCGGGCGGCGGCGCGGATCGCGGCGGGGCCGCCGGCCGTGGTGGCCACGGCGTGCGCGTCGGCCGCGGCGCGGGACTCCCCGATCGCGCTGAGCGCCTCGGCACGCTCTCGGGTGGCCGGCACCTCGCGGGCCCGGGCGCGCAGCGCCTCCTGCGCGGCGTGCCGGTCGCGGCCCGCGAACAGGGCCTGCGACAGGGCGAGCGCGGTGCGCCGCTCGGCGGGCGAGAGGTAGCGGTTGCGGCTGGACAGGGCGAGCCCGTCCTCCTCGCGGACGGTGGGCACGCCGACGATCTCGATGCCGAAGTTCAGGTCCCGCACCATGCGCCGGATCAGGGCGAGCTGCTGGGCGTCCTTCTGCCCGTACAGCGCGACGTCGGGGCGGGTGAGGTGCAGCAGCTTGGCCACGACGGTGAGCATGCCGTCGAAGTGGCCGGGGCGGGCGGCGCCCTCCAGGCGTGCGCCCATGGGTCCGGCGCCGACCCTCACCTGCGGTTCGCCGCCCGGGTAGACCTCGTCGACGGACGGGGCGAACACGGCGTCCGCGCCGGACTTCCCGGCCAGCTCGACGTCGGCGTCCAGGGTGCGCGGGTAGCGGTCCAGGTCCTCGCCGGCGCCGAACTGCAGCGGGTTGACGAAGACCGTGACGACGACCTCGCCGTCGGGACCGGCGATCTTCCGCGCGGCGCGGATCAGCGTGGCGTGGCCCTCGTGCAGCGCGCCCATGGTCATCACGACGGCACGGCGGCCGGTGCGCGCGCGGGCGTGCAGGTCGGCGGCGGTGCGCAGCAGGGTGGCGGTCATCGGGCGGCTCCGTTCCGGGACGCGCGCGGGGGCGTACGGGTGGCGTAGGCGTGAGGGGTGCGGGCGGTGCCGCTCATGTCGGGTCCCCCGGGGTCTGACCCGGGCCGGCGGCCGCGTCGGACGGGCCGGCCAGCACCCCGAGGAGGGGCTCGGCGAGCTCCGGCTTCAGCAGCCCGTGGGCGAGGGCGCGGTCGGCGGTGGCGCGAGCCATGGCCAGGTACCCGGCGACGGTCCCGGGGGCGTGCTTGCGCAGCTCGGAGACGTGCGCCGCGACCGTGCCGGCGTCACCCCGGGCGACGGGTCCGGTGAGGGCCGCGTCGCCGGAGCGCAGCGCGTTGTCCAGGGCGGCGCCGAGCAGCGGGCCGAGCATCCGGTCGGGGGCGCCGACGCCCGCGGTGCGCAGCAGCTCCATGGACTGGGCGACCAGGGTGACCAGGTGGTTGGCGCCCAGGGCGAGGGCGGCGTGGTAGAGCGGGCGGTTCTCCTCGGCGATCCACTCGGGCTCGCCGCCCATCTCGATGACCAGGGCCTCGGCCGCCAGCCGCAGCTCGTCGGGCGCGGTGACGCCGAAGGAGCAGCCGGCGAGCCGCTGCACGTCGACGGGGGTGCCGGTGAACGTCATCGCCGGGTGCAGGGCGAGCGGCAGCGCGCCGGCCCGCAGGGCGGGGTCGAGGACTTTGGCGCCGTAACGCCCCGAGGTGTGCACGAGGAGCTGGCCGGGGCGCACGGCGCCGGTGTCGGCGAGCCCGGTGACCAGCTCGGGCAGGGCGTCGTCGGGGACGGTCAGCAGCACCAGCTCGGACCGCTCAAGCACCTCGGCTGGCGGCACCACCGGCACGTCCGGCAGCATCTCCTCGGCGCGCCTGCGGGAGGTGTCGGAGACGGCGGAGACGGCCACCGGGCGGTGCCCGGCCAGCTGGAGGGACGCGGCCAGGGCGGGACCCACGCGTCCGGCGCCTACGACGCCGACGGTGAGCCGCGCGGGACGGTCCCGGGGATCGGGCTGTGGGGTTGTGTTCACGCGACGGTGGCCTTCCCGTTCCAGTCCGCTCGGGGTACCGGACGATTTCTCGTCATGTTAACGCGATCGGTTCCGGCGGCGACCGGTTGTCCACAGGCTGTGGGCCACCGCACGCGCGCATCCGCCCCGCGCGCGTACCGCCTTGGTGGTGACCGCGCGGAGCGGGCGCGGGAAGATCACGGGCATGACTGACACGGCGCACGGCACGGACGGCACCACGGGAGCGCGGGACGACGGGAGCCCCGGCCCGCACGCGGAGGAGGCGCCCCCGCCCACCCCGCGTGAACGGCGCATCGCGGCCTGGCGGAACGCCCCGCGGGTGCTCGCGCGCCTCGGCTTCCTCGCCCCGCTCCGGGAGCGGATGGCACTGCTGGACGCCGCGGGTGAGGTGTACGACCTCGACGAGACCTCCGACCTGTACGGCAACGGAGTGGTCGAGGCCCTCGAACAGCGCGTGGCCGGGCTGCTCGGCACGGAGGCGGCCGCCTTCTTCCCGACCGGCACGATGGCCCAGCAGGTCGTCCTGCGCTGCTGGGCCGGCCGCACCGGGAACCCGGCGGTCGCGCTGCACCCGCTGAGCCACCCGGAGGTGTACGAGCGGAACGCGTTCAGCCAGGTCAGCGGCCTGCGCCCGGTGCGGTTCGCGAACGAGCCCCGGCAGCCCACCGCGGAGGAGGTCCGCGGACTCGACGAACCCTTCGGCGCGCTGATGCTGGAGCTGCCGCTGCGGGACGCCGGGTTCGTGCTGCCCACCTGGGACGAACTGACCGAGCTGGCGGACGCCGCCCGGGAACGCGACGCGATCGTGCACCTCGACGGCGCCCGGCTGTGGGAGTGCACCGAGCACTTCGGCAGGTCGCTGGAGGAGATCGCGGGCCTCGCGGACAGCGTCTACGTGTCCTTCTACAAGTCCCTCGACGCGTTCGGCGGCGCGGCCCTCGCCGGACCGGCCGGCCTGATCGAGGAGGCGAAGGCCTGGCGGCACCGGTACGGGGGCGCGGTGTTCCAGCAGTTCCCGACCGCGTTGTCCGCGCTGATCGGCCTGGACCGGGAACTGCCCCGGCTGCCCGAGTACGTCCGCCACGCGCGCGTGGTGGCCGCCGCCCTGCGCGAGGGCCTGGAGGCAGGGGGGCTGCCCTGGTTCCGCATCCACCCCGAGGTTCCGCACACCCATGACTTCCAGCTGTGGCTGCCGTACGAGACCGAGCTGGTGGCGGAGACGGCGATCCGGGCGGGCGAGGAGACGGGCGGCATGCTGTTCGCCAACCACTGGGACCCGAAGGGCCCGGGGCTGACGTCCACCGAGGTCTACGTCCGCGCCGCGGCCCTGGAGTGGACGGCCGACGACATACGCGAGGCGGCCACGGACTTCGCCCGCCGCCTGACCGCCACGGGCCCGGCGTAGGCCGCGCCGGGGGCGGATCGCACGGCCCGGACCGCCGGTCGGGGCCGCCCGGACCCGCACCGGTCCGGCCACCTCGCCGCCCGGACGACCCCGGGGTGGCCGCCCCGCCGCCCCACCGTCCCGCTCAGGCCGTCCCGGCCGGGCGGCACGCCGGCCCGGACGCCGGGCGGCACGCCGGCCCGGGGGCCGGGCGGGGAGTCGGTCCGGAGGACGGACTGGAGGACGGGACGGAGTGGCGTGGGAGCAGGTGGGTCAGGGCGCGGCGGAGCCGGTGTGCCGTGCGGGTGCCGGGGTCGCCGCGGTTGGCGCGGGCCGCGCGGAGGCGGTGCGCTTCGCCGCCCAGTTCGCGGACGGCCTGCCAGTCCTCGAGGCCCGGTGCGGGCGGGGCCGGCACGCCCAGCCGGGAGGCACGGTAGGTGTCGAGGACGTACTGCTGCGTGAGGCTCATGCCGTCCACGCTGCGCCTCCCCGGCCGCCGCGTCTCCTCGATTGACGGGGCCCGTCAATCGGGGTCCGCGGTGTCGGTGGCCCGGTGCACCATGTGGTCATGGGCGTGCACATCGACATCACGGGGCTGCGGCCGGAGAGAACCGCCGTCGTGCTCTCTCCGCTGGCCGAGCTGGGCATGGCACTGCACGCGCTGTCCGAGCCGGCGCACCATCCGGGGCTGCAGGCCTGGGTGACCGGGGTGACCGCGCGGCTCGACCCGCACCTGGCGGACCGCATGTGCGAGGCGGACTTCCTGTGGCGGACGACGTTCTCCGACCTGTTCCTGCCGTGCGCCGGGGTACCGGGCAGGACGACGCTGCCCGGCGCCACACTCGCCGAGGAGCTGGACCTGCTGGACAAGCTGTCGGACGAGCAGTTCGTGGACGCGTCCCTGGAGTTCACCTGCGCCCTCCCCTACGACGTGCCGGGGGGCGGCCCGCTCGTCGACGACGGTCTGCGCCGCCGCGCGCTGGAGCTGGCCGCCGCGCGCGGGCCGAGCCAGGTGCTGTTCACCGAGCGGCTGCTGGCCGACCCGCCGCGGATCAGGGACTGGCTGCGGCAGTTCCTGCACGACTGCGACGAGGCGTTCTTCGCGGAGACGTGGTCCCGGCTGCGGCACCAGCTCGCCGCGGACGCCCGCCTCAAGACGGACCTGCTGCGGCACAAGGGGCTGGGCGAGGCGCTGACGTCGGTGTCGTCCGCGGTGACGCTGGACGCGGCGGCCGCCCGGATCACCGTCGACAAGCTGGGCGACGGCCGCACCGCGACTCGTGACGGCGGGCTGCTGCTGATCCCCACCAGCCTCGGCTGGCCCCATCTGATGGTGCTGCACCGCCACAACTGGCAGCCGGTGCTGCACTATCCCGTCGGCTCACCGGAGCTGGCCGCGCCGCCGAGCGTCGACCAGCTGAGCCTGCGGATGACCGCGCTGTCCCATCCGGTGCGCATGCGGATGTGCCGCAACCTCGCCCGCGGCGCGTTCACCACGAGCGAGCTGGCACAGGTGCACGGCATGACCGCGCCGGAGATATCCCGGCACCTGGCCGTGCTGAAGAAGGCGGGGCTGATCACCACCCGCCGCCGCGGCCGGTACGTCCTCCACCAGCTGGACGTGACCGTCGTGGCCCGCCTCGGCAGCGACTTCCTGGAGAGCATCCTCCGCTGAGGCACTTCCCCAGGCCGTGCACGGGGGCGTACGCCCGCCGTCAGCCCAGGCGGATGTGCCGGACGCCCACGCCCACCTGACGGAGGCGGGTGCGCAGCCGGCCCTCGTGGTTGGGGCGCAGGGTGAGGCCGGCGAGGACGGCGATGCGGTCCGCCGTCCTCGGCACCGTGGTGTGGTCGGTCCACAGGTGCTCGCCGAACTCCGGCTCGGCGAGCCGCTCCAGGCAGTGGTCGAGCCGCTCGACGGCCCAGCTCTCCCGGCGCAGGCTCCGGGCGCCGCCCAGCAGGTGCCCGAGGCCCCGCTCCCGCAGCCGCCGCAGCACCGTCTCCCGCTCGGCGAGGAGCGTGAAGTGCCGTACGTCGTGGCCCAGTTCGCGCAGCCGGCCCACGGTCTCGGCGAAGTGGCCGGGACCGGTGACGGTCATGGGGGCGATCACCACGCCCTCGCGCCGGGTGAGGGTGAGGTCGAGGACCTCGACGACCCCGTGCCGCCAGGCCTTCAGATCCTGGAAGTCGCCGCGCAGTTCGGGCGGCAGCATGCGGTGCAGGCCGAAGCCGGGCTGCTCCGGGTCGCAGACGACGCTGCCGGGCAGGCGGCGCCGTATCTCGTGTGCGGTCTGTGTCTTGCCGCCCCCGAAGGGGCCGTTGATCCACAGGAGCATGCGCGGCACCCTACCGGCGGGCGGGACTCAGGGCCTTCCGTTCGGATCAGGCCGGGCTCAGCCGTGGCCGCCGGCCCGCACCAGACCCGTCTCGTAGGCGAGGACGACCACCTGCACCCGGTCCCGCAGCCCCAGCTTGGTGAGGATGCGGCCCACGTGCGTCTTCACGGTCGCCTCGGACAGCACCAGCCGGGCCGCGATCTCCCCGTTGGACAGGCCCTGGGCGACCAGCACCATCACCTCGCGCTCGCGCTCGGTGAGCCGCTCCAGCTCCTTGTGCTCGGGCTGCCTGCCGGTGCTGGGCAGCATCGGCGCGAACCGGTCCAGGAGCCGTCGGGTGGTGGACGGGGCGACCACCGCGTCGCCGCTGTGCACCGCGCGGATCGCGCTCAGCAGCTCACCGGGCGGCACGTCCTTGAGCATGAAGCCGGACGCTCCCGCCTTCAGCCCCGAGAACGCGTACTCGTCGAGGTCGAAGGTGGTCAGGATGAGCACCTTCGGCGGGTCGGTGTCCGCGCAGATCCTGCGGGTGGCCTCCACCCCGTCGAGCTTGGGCATGCGGACGTCCATCAGCACCACGTCGACGGCCGTGGACCGCAGCACCTCCAGGGCCTCCACGCCGTTGCCCGCCTCCGCCACGACCTCCATGTCCGGCTGGGCGGCGAGCACCATCCGGAACCCGGTGCGCAGCAGCACCTGGTCGTCGACGAGCATCACGCGGATCGTCATCGTGGTCTCTTCCGTTCGGTCGTCGGGTCGCCGCAGGGGGCGTGACAGGTGTCAACAGGGGGCGTGCGGTTGCGTCAATGCGCGGGTTTGAGCGGCAGCAGCACACTGATGCGGAATCCTCCGCCCGGCCGCGGCCCGGCGTCCAGCGTTCCGCCGACCATGCCGACCCGCTCGCGCATGCCGATCAGTCCGTGTCCCTGTCCGTCGAGCCCGCCCTCCTCGTACAGCTCGTGCGGGGCGCCCTTGCCGTCGTCCTCCACGAGCAGGCCGAGCCCGTCGTCGAAGTACACCAGCCGCACGCTCGCGCCCGCGTCGGGCCCGCCGTGCTTGCGGGTGTTGGTCAGGGCCTCCTGCACGATGCGGTACGCGGTCAGCTCGACCCCGCTGGGCAGCTCGCGCGAGGTGCCCTCGATCCTGAAGTCCACGGGCAGCCCGGACTCCCGGCACTGCTCGACGAGGTCCTCGATCTGCTGCAGCCCCGGCTGCGGGACGTACTCCCCCGCCTCCTGGTGCTCGCCGGTGCGCAGCACACCCAGCAGGCGGCGCATCTCGGCGAGGGCCTGCCGGCCGGTGGTGGAGATGGTCTCCAGGGCGTTCTTGGCCTGGTCGGGCGCCGCGTCGAGGACGTAGGCGGCGCCGTCGGCCTGCACCACCATCACCGACACGTTGTGCGCGACCACGTCGTGGAGCTCGCGGGCTATGCGGGCGCGTTCGGCGGCGACCGCGACCTTGGCCTGCGCCTCGCGCTCCTTCTCCAGCCGGGCCGCGCGCTCCTCCAGCTGCGCGAAGTACGCGCGGCGGGTGCGGATGGAGTCGCCCAGCACCCACGCCAGGGCGAACGGCACGGCCTGGAAGACCGTGATGGCGATGTTGCCGGCGGTCCCCGTGTCCTCGCTGGGCCAGCGCAGCGTCGCGAACGGGGCCGCGCACAGGCCCGCGGTCAGCGCGAGGCGGGAGGCCCAGCGGGCACCGGTCGCCGCGACCGTGTAGACGATCACCAACAGGGCGAAGTCGGCGGGCAGCGGGGCCACGTCGGCGGCGAGCTGTCCCAGGCCGACCGCCACGGCGAGGACCAGCATCCGCTCCGGCATCCGGCGGCGCAGCGCCACCACCAGGGACAGGAACAGGACGACCGGGACGACGAGGGCCGCCCGGTCGGTGCCCCTGGACGCCCCCGTGGCCGCTCCGCCGACCACCGAGATCCCGAAGAGGATCACGGCCCAGAAGCCGTCGACCCACGTCGGGTGCCTGCGGAGGAAGTCATAGAGGCGCTGCACGTAACCCAGCGTAGGGAAGCGAACTGCGTGCAGGGGTCAACCGGAGGGCCGATCCCCGCCCGGTACGTGTACTCCGCAAGGTGGAGGCCGCACCGGTGCGCGCACCTGATCCGGGCCGCCGCGCGGACGTGATCCGGGCCGCCGCGCGGACGTGATCCGGGCCGCCGCGCGCACGTAATCTGGGCCGGTGACGACGGCGGCGACGGGCGCGGGGAAGTGGTGACGGCGGGGACGGCACGGGACGGCTTCCGCGGCTGGCGGGAGGCGGCCGAGGAGGCGCTGTACGGCCCGGACGGCTTCTACCGCCGCCCCGGCGGAGCGGGTCCGGCCGGACACTTCCGTACCTCCGTGCACGCGTCGCCGCTGTTCGCCGGGGCCGTGGCACGGCTGCTGTGCCGGGTCGACGCCGCGCTGGGACGCCCGCCGGCGCTCGACTTCGTGGACATGGCCGCCGGCCGGGGCGAACTGGTCACCGGCGTCCTGAGCGCCCTCCCCGCCGACGTGGCGGACCGGGTGCGCCCGTACGCCGTCGAGCTGGCCGGGCGTCCGCAGGGGCTCGACGGGCGGGTCGCGTGGCGGGCCACGCCGCCGGAGCGGGTCACGGGCCTGCTGTTCGCCAACGAGTGGCTGGACAACGTGCCCGTGGACGTCGCCGAGGTGGACGCCTCCGGCGTCCCCCGGCGGGTGCTGGTGCGGGCGGACGGCACCGAGCGGCTCGGGGAACCCCTCACCGGGCCGGAGGCCACGTGGCTGGCCCGGTGGTGGCCGCTGCCCGCCGAGGAGGGGCTGCGCGCGGAGATCGGACTGCCGCGGGACGAGGCCTGGGCGGCGGCCGTCGGCGCCCTGGCGCGCGGGCTGGCCGTCGCCGTGGACTACGCGCACACGGCCGGCGCGCGGCCCCCGTTCGGCACGCTGACCGCGTTCCGGGAGGGACGGGAGACGGCACCGGTGCCGGACGGCTCCCGCGATCTCACGGCGCACGTCGCGCTGGACGCGTGCGCCGCCGCCCCCGCCCTGCCGGGCGCGCGCCTGCTGACGCAGCGGGACGCCCTGCGCACGCTCGGCGTGAGCGGCGGGCGTCCCCCGCTGTCCCTGGCGAGCACCGACCCGGCCGGCTACGTCCGCGCCCTCGCCGCCGCCGGGGAGGCCGCCGAACTCACCGCGGCGGGCGGCCTCGGGGACTTCGGCTGGCTGGCGCAGCCGGTGGGGACCGGGGACGTCCTCACCGGGTGACGGCTACTTGTCGATGTCGCCGACGACGAAGAAGAGCGACCCGAGGATCGCCACCATGTCCGCGACCAGGGTGCCCGGCAGCAGCTCGGTGAGCGCCTGGATGTTGTTGTACGACGCCGAGCGCAGCTTCAGCCGGTACGGCGTCTTCTCGCCCTTGCTGACCAGGTAGTAGCCGTTGATGCCGAGCGGGTTCTCGGTCCACGCGTACGTGTGGCCCTCCGGGGCCTTGAGGACCTTCGGGAGCCGCTGGTTCACCGGGCCGGGCGGCAGCTCCGCCAGCCGGTCGAGGCAGGCGTCGGCGAGGTCCAGGGCGTTGTGTGTCTGCTCCAGCAGGCACTCGAAGCGGGCGAGGCAGTCGCCCTCCTCGCGGGTGACCACCTTCAGGACGTCACCCAGCTCGCCGTACGCCAGGTACGGCTCGTCGCGGCGCAGGTCGAAGTCGACGCCCGAGGCGCGCCCGATCGGCCCGCTCACCCCGTACGCGTGCACGGCCTCGGCGGACAGCACGCCGACGCCCCGGGTGCGGCCCCGGAAGATCTCGTTGCCGAGCACCAGGTCGTCGAAGCGGTCGATGCGGGAGCGCACGCCGGCGACGGCGCCGCGCGCCCGGGACGTCCAGCCCGCCGGAAGGTCCTCCTTGAGGCCGCCCACGCGGTTGAACATGTAGTGCATGCGCCCGCCGGAGACCTCCTCCATGACGTGCTGGAGCTCCTCGCGCTCGGTGAAGGCGTAGAAGATCGGGGTGATGCCGCCGAGCTCCAGCGGATAGGAGCCGAGGAACATCAGGTGGTTGAGCACCCGGTTCAGCTCGGCGAGCAGCGTGCGCAGCCACACCGCGCGCTCGGGAACCTCCATGCCGAGCATCCGCTCCACGGCGAGGACCACGCCCAGCTCGTTGGAGAACGCCGACAGCCAGTCGTGACGGTTGGCCAGCATGATGATCTGGCGGTAGTCGCGGGCCTCGAACAGCTTCTCCGCGCCCCGGTGCATGTAGCCGATCACGGGCTCCGCGCGGACGATCCGCTCGCCGTCCAGCACCAGCTTCAGCCGCAGCACGCCGTGCGTCGACGGGTGCTGCGGGCCGATGTTGAGCACCATGTCGGTGCTCTCCGCCGCGCCGCCGATTCCGACCATGGTCTCCGTCGTAGGAGTCATGCACACAGTCTGTCCTACGTACGCTGGCTCCATGGAGACGGGGAGCCCGCACGACACGGGGACAGCGGACGTACCGGAGGCGGCGGCGCCGGACACGGCACACGCGCCGGCCGTACCGGATGCCGGTGCGGCGGATGCGGCCGAAGCGGTGGCGGAGCCGGATGCCGGTGCGGCGGAGCCGGTGTGGCGTGCGCTGCCGCCCGGGCTGCTGAAGATGCGACGGCTGCTGCTGGTGGTGTGGCTGGGCCTGCTGGCGCTGGCCACCGCGCTGGTGCCGGGCCTGCTGGCCGGGCCCGGCTGGGCCGCCTTCGCGGTGCTGCCGCTGGCCGTGCTCGTCTGGGGCTGGGTGATGCTGGAGCGCAACTGGCGCTCCTGGCGGTACGCCGAGCGCTGCGACGACCTGCTGATCAGCCGCGGTGTCCTCTGGCGCGAGGAGACAATCGTGCCGTACGGGCGGATGCAGCTGGTGGAGGTCACCTCCGGACCCGTCGAGCGGTACTTCGGGCTGGCCAGCGTGCAGCTGCACACGGCCGCCGCGGCCACCGACGCCACCATCCCCGGCCTCGACCCGGCCGAGGCGGAACGGCTGCGCGACCGGCTCACCGAGCTGGGCGAGGCCCGGTCGGCGGGGCTGTGACGACGTCCGGCGTCCGGAAGGACGTACGCGACCGGCCGCCCGTGACCGAGAGGCGGCTGCACCCGGTCACGCCGCTGCGGCGGGCATGGGCGCCCGTGGCCGTGCTGATGGGCTGGGTGGTGCACGACCTCGACGGGGCGCAGCGCCAGCTCACCCGGCTGACCACCACCACGCTGCTCATCGGGCTCGCTGTGCTCATCCCCGCCGCCGCCCTCTACGGGTTCCTGAGCTGGTGGTTCACCCACTTCGCGGTGACCGACGGCGAACTGCGGGTGCGGACCGGGCTGCTGTTCCGGCGCACCGCGCACATCCGGCTGGAGCGTATCCAGGCCATCGACGTCACTCAGCCGCTGCTGGCGCGGGTCGCGGGCGTGGCGAAGCTGAAACTCGACGTCATAGGCACCGACAAGAAGGACGAGCTCGCCTTCCTCGGGGCCGGCGAGGCGCGGGCGCTGCGCGCGGAACTGCTGGCGCGGGCCGCCGGGTTCGCCCCGGAGACCGCACACGAGGTGGGCGAGGCGCCTTCCCAGCAGATGCTGCGGGTGCCGCCGGGCGTCCTCGCCGTCTCGCTGCTGCTGACCGGCGCGACCTGGGTCTGGCTACTGGTCGCCGCGGTGGCGCTGCCGCTGCTGTGGACGGCCACCCACAGCCTGTGGACGGTGCTCGCGGCGGGCGTGCCGATGCTCGGCGCGGCGGGCGCGAGCAGCGTGGGGCGCTTCGTCGCCGAGTACGACTGGACGCTGGGCGAGTCGCCCGACGGCCTCCGGATCGACCACGGGCTGCTGGACCGGGCGCACGAGACGGTCCCACCGGGCCGCGTGCAGACCGTCCGGCTGGTCGAGCCGCTGCTGTGGCGGAGGCGCGGCTGGGTGCGCGTGGAACTCGACGTGGCCGGCTCGTCCAATTCCCTGCTGCTCCCGGTGGCGCCGCGCGAGATCGCCGAGTCGGTCGTCGCGCGCGTGCTGCCCGGGGTGACCGTCCCGCCGCCCGAGGCACTCGTCCGCCCGCCGCGACGCGCGCGCTGGTGCGTGCCGGTGTGGTGGCGGGGCTACGGACTCGCCGTCACCGACGCGGTGTTCGCCGCCCGGCGCGGGCTGCTGCGGCGCAGCCTGTCGCTGGTGCCGCACGCGAAGGTGCAGAGCGTCCGGCTGGTCCAGGGCCCGTGGCAGCGGGCCCGCGGGCTCGCCGACGTCCATGTGGACACCGGCGCCAACAGCACCGTCGCGGCCCGCCTGCGGCCCGCCGACGAGGCCGCCGTGCTGCTGCGCGCGCAGGCGGAACGATCCCGCACCGGCCGCAGGGACGCCCTTCCGGACCGCTGGATGGCCTGACCGGCCCGGACACGCGAACGGGGCCCCGCGTGTGCGGGGCCCCGTCGACGGTCGCGGGCGCGTTCAGGAGACCGCGCTGCGCAGACCCTGGACGTCGATGTGCTCGGTCTCGTCGTGGGCCGTCAGGTCGATGACCTGGCCGACACCGCGCGCCTCCTCGGCGGCCGGCTTGTACCGCGCCTCGGCCTCCGCCTTGTGCAGTGCGAGCGCCTCCTGGCCGACCACGTCGGCGAGGTCCTCGTTCTGCACGGCGTCCAGGGCGGAGCGCTCCGTCTCCTGCTTCGTGCCGAAGAAGTCGAAGCCGCCCCCCGTCACGGGCCGCCGCACGGGCGCCGTCGGCGGGACGACCGCGACGGCGGTCGGCACGGTGAAGTGCCCGGACGGCTGCCGCACGGCCGAACTCGCGGGCGTGGCAGGTGCGGTGGGGGCGGCCGCGCGCTCATGGTCGCCGGCCGCCCGGGGCCGCCCCCCGGCCTCGTCCTCCTGCGCCGGATCCGGCCGGGGCCGCTTCGTGGGCTCGGGACCGTCGTCCTCAGGCGTGCCGCCGCCCTTGGGGGCGGTGTCGGTCCTGGGGGCGTCGCCCCGCTGCGGGGTGTCCCCGGAAGTGGGCCGGGCGGCGGGAGCGCCCGGGGCGCTCTCCTTCCGCGCGGCCGGTACGGCGGCCGCGGGGGCGGCCTGCTCCGTCGCGCCGGTGTCGGTCGCCGTGGTGTCCGCCGCGCCCGTGTCCGTCGCGCCCGTGTCCGTCGCGTCGTCGCGGCCGGCGTCCGGGGCCTTCGCACCCTCGGGCCCCGGCTTCCCGGCGAACCGCGCCAGGGCCGCGTCGGCCCGCAGGTACAGCTTCGACCCCTCCGGGGAGAAGACGCCGGAGGTCTCCGTGTCCTGCCCGTCCTTCGGCTCGTCGGCGTCCGCCACGGTGTCCGCCGCGCTCTCCGCCACCGCGGGTGCCGTCGGCTCCGGTGCCTCCCCGGGCTCCGCCGCGGGCGCCGACGAGGTCCCCGCCGGCAGCGCGCGCGCCGGGACGGTGGCCTCTATCTCGAGCACCCGGCGTTCCTCGAGGACGCTCGCCCGGTCCACCTCGGCCGCCGCGTACCGGCGCAGCAGCGAGGCGTGCTCGTTGCGCAGTCCGGCGAGTTCCGCGCGCTTGGCGCGCAGCCGCTGCTCCAGCTTCATCCGCAGCTCACGCGACTCCTCGAGGTCGGACTCGAGTTCGGCGACCCGTTCCTCGAATCGCCACTCGTCGCTCGCCCGCGCGCGCGTCAGATCGGCGACGCGTTTGCCCGCCTGGGCGTCCCAGTGACGCATCACGACGGCACCCACGATCGCCGTGACCGCGGCGGCCGCGGCCAGGAGACGAAGCACCACCGGTTGTGTGAACACCCAGGGCCCCAGGGCGCAGACGACGGAGACGCCTGCGATCGCCGACGGGGGCAGCATCCTGTGCAGAGGCGGGGAATGACGGTGACGTCCACGTGGCATGGCCAGAAACTTACCGCGCGTAGGCGAATGATGGTGCCCCGCCCCGCAAAAAGAAAGCGAGTTGAGGCGTTTCACAGCCCAACGGCGAACCGGGGCAGCCGTGAATAGCGGCACCTTGCAATTTCATCAAGATCATTTCCGAGCCGGATCGCGGCACAACTCCCCGGACCCGCATTCCACTTCGCCCCCGCCGCCACCACCCCGGGACCCTCTCCGCGCCCCGCCCTGCCCCGCGCCCCTCCCGCCGGGCGCGCCCCCGCCCGCGCCGCGCCCGTCCCCGGCCCGCTCCCACCCGCGCGCCCCACAACGGCGCCCCACCCGGGGCCGCCTCCCCGAGTCGCCGATCTCCCGGCCGGAGATCCCGTTCCGCCCGCCCCCTGTGAACCGCGATTCCCGCCCTTTCCCGCCTCCCCCGATCTCGCGCGCACAGCCCCGCCGCAATGCGCGGGCGAAAGGCACCCGCAATCCCCGCCGCCCGTTTCCCCGCTCCCCGCCCACCGGCCCGCGCGGCATCCGGGACCCGCCCCGGGGCCTACGCTGAACGTATGAGCAATCACAGCGGACGCCGTCAGATCGCGGGCCTCCCCCACTGGGACCGGTGCGCGGTCATGGGAGTCGTGAACGTCACCCCCGACTCCTTCTCCGACGGCGGCCGCTGGTTCGACACGACGACCGCCGTCAAGCACGGCCTCGACCTGGTCGCCCAGGGCGCCGACCTCGTCGACGTGGGCGGCGAGTCCACCCGCCCCGGCGCCACCCGCGTCGACGAGACCGAGGAGCTCAAGCGCGTCATCCCGGTGGTCCGCGGCCTCGCCGCCGAAGGCGTCACCGTCTCCGTCGACACCATGCGCGCCTCCGTCGCCGAGCAGTCGCTCACCGCCGGCGCCGCCCTGGTCAACGACGTCAGCGGCGGCCTCGCCGACCCCGCCATGATCGGCGTCGTGGCCGCCGCCGGCGCGCCCTTCGTCGTCATGCACTGGCGCGGCTTCCTCGAGGGCGGCAACGTCCGGGGCGTGTACGACGACGTGGTCACCGAGGTCGCCGACGAACTGCGCGCCCGCGTGGAGGCCGTGCTGGAGGGCGGTGTCGCCGCCGACCGCGTGATCGTCGACCCCGGCCTCGGCTTCTCCAAGGACGCCGGACACGACCTCGCGCTGCTCGCCCGACTCGACCGCCTGACAGGCCTCGGCCACCCCCTGCTCGTCGCCGCGTCCCGCAAGCGGTTCCTCGGCCGGGTGCTGGCCGGCCCCGACGCCCCGCCCCCGCCGGCCCGGGAGCGCGACGCGGCCACCGCCGCCGTCTCCGCCCTCTCCGCACAGGCCGGCGCCTGGGCGGTGCGCGTGCACGAGGTCCGCGCCAGCGCGGACGCCGTACGGGTCGTCCGCGCGATGGACCAGGCGCGCGCCTACGTCCCCACACCTCCCGCATCCGGCGCGGAAGGAGCCCGGTGACCGCTCCCCACACCGACGTCGAGCAGGTCGAGGCCGCCAACACCGCCTTCTACGAGGCACTGGAGCGCGGCGACTTCGAGGAGGTCGCGTCCGCCTGGCTCACCCCCGCCGACCTCGGGGTCGACGAGACGTACCACGACCCCGCCGACAGCGGCGTGGTCTCCTGCGTGCACCCCGGCTGGCCCGTGCTCACCGGGCGCGGCGAGGTGCTCAGGTCGTACGCCCTGATCATGGCGAACACCGACTACATCCAGTTCTTCCTCACCGACGTGCATGTCTCCGTCACCGGCGACACCGCCGTGGTGACCTGCACGGAGAACATCCTCAGCGGCGGGCCGGCCCCCGAGGCCGGCGAGGAGCTGGGCCCGCTGGTCGGCCAGCTCGTCGTCGCCACGAACGTCTACCGCCGCACCACAGCCGGCTGGAAACTCTGGTCCCACCACGCCTCGCCCGTCCTCGCCGAGGAGGACGACGGCGAGGACGACGAGACACCGGCCTGACCGGCACGGGACGCGCCCGGCGGCCCGCCCGACGTGGCGGGAATCACCACAGGGGGTGCGAGGGGCGCCACCGGCCCGTGAGCACCCCGCCCCGGCTGGGCAGACGCACAGAGAGGACAACGGACGCCGGACCGCGGCGGCCACCCCGCGCGACCGGCTCCGTCGCCCGCCGCGGGTAGATTCGAGGGCGGGCCGGTGTGCCGTCCGCACAGGCACCGACCGGCCGGACCGACGACTGCAGGAGTGATTCGCGTGGATCGTGTCGCGCTGCGCGGCCTGAAGGCCCGTGGGCACCACGGAGTGTTCCCGAAGGAGCGCGAGGAGGGCCAGACCTTCCTCGTGGACCTCGTCCTCGGCCTGGACACCCGGCCGGCCGCCGCCGACGACGACCTGACGAAGACCGTGCACTACGGCATCGTCGCGGAGGAGGTGGTGGCCGTCGTCGAGGGCGAGCCCCTCAACCTCATCGAGACCCTCGCCGAGCGCATCGCCCAGGTCTGCCTGAAGCACGACGTCGTGCAGGAGGTCGAGGTATGCGTCCACAAGCCGGACGCGCCGATCACCGTGCCCTTCGACGACGTGACCGTCACCATCACCCGGAGCCGCGTATGACCAGGCCGTCCACCACGGGCCACACCGACCCGACCGTCCAGCCCGTCCCCGCCTCCGTGGTCGAGCGGGTGGACGCGGCCGACACCACCCTGCAGAACCCCAAATGGGCCGTGGTCTCCCTCGGCGCCAACCTGGGCAACCGTCTGGAGACCCTGCAGGGGGCCGTGGACGCCCTGGAGGACACCCCGGGCATCCGCGTCAAGGCCGTCTCCCCCGTGTACGAGACGGAGCCCTGGGGCGTCGATACCGGCAGCCAGCCGTCCTACTTCAACGCCGTCGCCGTCCTGCGGACGACCCTGCCGCCGTCCTCCCTCCTGGAGCGCGCACACGCCGTCGAGGAGGCCTTCCACCGCGTACGGGACGAGCGCTGGGGACCGCGCACCCTGGACGTGGACATCGTCGCCTACGCCGACCTCCACTCCGACGACCCGCACCTCACCCTCCCGCACCCGCGCGCCCACGAGCGGGCCTTCGTGCTCGCCCCCTGGCACGACATCGACCCCGCGGCGGAGCTCCCGGGCCGCGGCCCGGTGGCCGACCTGCTGGACGCCGTCACCCGCGAAGGTGTCACGCCCCGCGCCGACCTGGAACTCCGGCTGCCCGAGTAGCCGTTAAGGTCGAGACGGCCACAGCCCGGGGCACCGGTCCGGGGAACGCGAAGGGACACCGTGAAAGAGCTGCGCATCAGGGTGCTGGCCGGCGTCTTCGTCGTCGCCGGAGTCCTGTCCTGGGCCGGAGCCCGCCTGTGGAACTCCTTCGGGACCCTCCCCAGCGTGCCCGTCGCCGCGCCCATCGTGCTCGCCCTGATCGCCGTGGTCCTCGCGGCCACCGCGCTCTCCCTGCGGGCCCGCCTCAAGGCGCAGCGCGAGCGCCGGCCCGACGCCAAGGGCGTCGACCCCCTGATGGCGGCCCGCGCGGTGGTCTTCGGGCAGGCCAGCGCCCTGGTGGCCGCCCTGGTCGCGGGCCTGTACGGCGGCACCTTCGTGGTCCTGCTGGGCTCCCTGGACATCCCCGCCCGCCGCGACCAGGCCATCTACGCCGGCTTCTCGGTCGTCGCGGGCATCGGCGTGATAGCGGCGGCGATCTTCCTGGAGCGGGTCTGCAAGCTCCCGGAGGACGAGGACGACGACCACCCGGGCACGGCCCCGGCGAGCTAGGGACGTCGTACACGGAGGTAGGGGCACGGTTCGCGCGAACCGTGCCCCTACCTCCGTGGCCCCTTCTCCGTGTACGACGTCAGCGCGCCATGATCAGGCTCATCGCCTCGTTGCGGGTCGCCGCGTCCCGCAGCTGGCCGCGCACGGCCGAGGTGAGCGTCTTGGCGCCGGGCTTGCGGATGCCCCGCATCGACATGCACATGTGCTCGCACTCCACGACCACGATCACCCCGCGCGGCTCCAGGATCTCCATCAGCGAGTCGGCGATCTGCGTGGTGAGCCGTTCCTGCACCTGCGGGCGGCGGGCGTAGACGTCCACCAGCCGGGCCAGCTTGGACAGTCCGGTGATCTTCCCGCTGGTGGACGGGATGTACCCGACGTGCGCCACGCCCCGGAACGGCACCAGGTGATGCTCACATGTCGAGTACACCTCAATGTCCTTGACCAGCACCATCTCGTCGTGGCCGATGTCGAACGTCGTCGTCAGGACGTCCTCGGGCTTCTGCCACAGCCCCGCGAAGATCTCCCGGTACGCCCGCGCCACCCGCGCCGGCGTCTCCTGCAGGCCCTCACGGTCCGGGTCCTCGCCCACCGCGATCAGCAGTTCGCGCACGGCGTCGCGGGCCCGCTTCTCGTCGAACTCACCGACGGGGGCTATGCCGTCCAGCGTCACGGGGTCGGTCATGGGGTGCCTCGTTCCTGATGCCTGCACGCGTGAGGGGCACGCGTCTCGAACTGCGGGATACGCAAATGCCGCGTCCCCCAGGCTAGAACCTGGGGGACGCGGCATCCATTCCGGGCCCGGTGGGGGCGCGGGGAGCCTTGGATCAGCTCTCCGGGCGCTCCTCCGGGGACCGCTCCGGCTGCGGGGCGGGCTCCGTCGTGGCGGTCTTCGTGGTGGAGATGGCCGGCGTCGCGCCGTTCGCCCCGTTCGTCAGAGCCAGCTCCTTGGGGGAGAGGACCGGCGGGCGGGTGGACGGCGTACGGCGGGAGGAGCCGGTCCAGGCGGGCCTGGGCGGCCGCTTGACGATCGGCGCGAAGATCTCGGCGATCTCCTCCTTGCCCAGCGTCTCCTTCTCCAGGAGCGACAGGACCAGGTTGTCGAGGACGTCGCGGTTCTCGACGAGGATCTCCCACGCCTCGTTGTGCGCGGTCTCGATGAGCTTCTTGACCTCTTCGTCGACCAGCGCGGCGACCTCTTCCGAGTAGTCGCGCTGGTGAGCCATCTCCCGGCCGAGGAAGGGCTCGGTGTTGTCGCCGCCGAACTTGATGGCGCCGAGCCGCTCGGTCATGCCGTACTGGGTGACCATCGCGCGGGCCAGTCCGGTGGCTTTCTCGATGTCGTTGGCGGCACCGGTGGTCGGGTCGTGGAAGACAAGCTCCTCCGCCGCGCGGCCGCCCAGCATGTAGGCCAGCTGGTCCAGCATCTCGTTGCGCGTGGTGGAGTACTTGTCCTCTTCCGGCAGGACCATGGTGTAGCCGAGCGCCCGGCCTCTCGACAGGATGGTGATCTTGTGGACGGGGTCGGAGTTCGGTGAGGCCGCCGCGACCAGGGCGTGTCCGCCCTCGTGGTACGCGGTGATCTTCTTCTCCTTGTCCGACATGATCCGGGTCCGCTTCTGCGGGCCCGCCACCACACGGTCGATCGCCTCGTCCAGCATGTGGTTGTCGATGAGCTTCTGGTCGCTGCGCGCGGTGAGCAGCGCGGCCTCGTTCAGCACGTTGGCGAGGTCGGCACCGGTCATGCCGGGCGTGCGGCGGGCGACGGCGCCGAGGTCGACGTCCGGGGCGACCGGCTTGCCCTTCTGGTGCACCTTCAGGATCTCGAGGCGGCCCTGCATGTCCGGGCGGTCGACCGCGATCTGGCGGTCGAAACGGCCGGGACGCAGCAGCGCCGGGTCGAGGATGTCCGGGCGGTTCGTGGCGGCGATGAGGATCACGCCGCCCTTCACGTCGAAGCCGTCCATCTCGACGAGGAGCTGGTTCAGGGTCTGCTCACGCTCGTCATGACCGCCGCCGAGGCCGGCGCCGCGGTGGCGGCCGACCGCGTCGATCTCGTCGACGAAGACGATCGCGGGGGCGTTGGCCTTGGCCTGCTCGAACAGGTCACGGACCCGGGAGGCACCGACACCGACGAACATCTCGACGAAGTCGGAACCGGAGATCGAGTAGAACGGCACGCCCGCCTCGCCGGCGACGGCGCGCGCGAGCAGCGTCTTGCCGGTACCGGGCGGGCCGTAGAGCAGCACGCCCTTGGGGATCTTGGCGCCGACGGCCTGGAACTTCGCCGGCTCCTGCAGGAACTCCTTGATCTCGTGGAGCTCCTCGACGGCCTCCTCGGAGCCCGCGACGTCGGAGAACGTCGTCTTCGGGGTGTCCTTGGTGATGAGCTTCGCCTTGGACTTGCCGAAGTTCATGACGCGGGAGCCGCCGCCCTGCATCTGATTCATCAGGAACAGGAAGACGACCACGATGAGGACGAAGGGAAGCAGGGACAGCAGAATGCTCACGAAGGGGTTCTGCTTGGACGGCGAAACGGTGTAGCCGTCCGGGATCTGCTTGTTCTGGAACTTGTCCTGCAGCGTGCTGGCGATGGTGACGCCCTGGTCGCCGATGTAGCTCGCCTGGATCTTCGAGCTGCCCTCGACCTTCTGGCCGTCCTTGAGCTCGACCTTGATGATCTGCTCGTCGCCGGTGGTCAGCTTGGCCTGTTCGACCTTGTTCTCATTGATCGCCTGGACGACCTGGCCCGTGTCCACCGTCTTGTAGCCGCCGGACGAACCGACGACCTGCATCAACACGACCACGGCAAGGACGGCCAGCACGATCCACATGACCGGCCCACGGAAGTATCGCTTCACGTCCATCCATACGGAGCGGTGCCGCCCCGTCCCTCCTGCCATAGTGAGTTTGATAAAGGCTGTTCTTCGGACGGTACCCCAGCATGGCCCCCCGAAGCTGCGGGGGACGGCCGACAGTGGCGCCCACGCATGCTCCAACGCCGAGGAGCCCGCCGGGGTTCCCGATCATGTACGGCGGCCGGGGCCGCCCGGGTTCAACCGCCGTAGACGTGGGGCGCGAGCGTACCCACGAACGGGAGGTTGCGGTACTTCTCGGCGTAGTCGAGGCCGTAGCCGACGACGAACTCGTTGGGGATGTCGAAACCGACCCATTCGACGTCGATGGCGACCTTGGCGGCCTCGGGCTTGCGCAGCAGCGTGCACACCTTGAGGGAGGCGGGCTCGCGCGAGCCGAGGTTGGAGATCAGCCAGGACAGGGTCAGTCCGGAGTCGATGATGTCCTCGACGATCAGGACGTGCCGCCCCTTGATGTCCGTGTCGAGGTCCTTGAGGATCCGCACGACGCCGGAGGACTGGGTGCCCGCCCCGTACGAGGACACGGCCATCCAGTCCATCGTGACGGGGGTGGACAGCGCCCGGGCGAGGTCCGCCATCACCATCACCGCGCCCTTGAGCACGCCGACGATCAGCAGGTCCTTGCCCGCGTACTCCGCGTCGATCTTCGCCGCCAGCTCCACCAGCTTGGCGTCGATCTCTTCCTTGGTGATGAGTACCTTCTCGAGGTCGGCACCCATGTCGTTCGCGTCCACCCGCATCACTTTCGGTCGTCCCACCGGCCGGTCCGGTCCGCCCCGCGACTCGTACGGGTCGGTGGGGTCCGGATTTCAGCCCTGCCGAATCACCAGTCTGCCACCCTGCCGGCGGGCGACGACCCGGCCGGGGAGATTGATGGCCCCCTGACCGCGCCAGCCGGTGATCAGCCGGTCGACCTCCTCGATGTGGCGGGCGAACAGCGAACCGGCCGGGGCGCCCGCCTCGATGGCGGCCCGGCGCAGCACCCGCCGGCGCACGGCGGGCGGCAGGTCGTGCAGGGCGTCGCACTCCAGGCGGCCGTCGCCGTCGCGGACGCCGGCCGCGGCCTTACCGGCCCAGGCGTCGAGGGCGTCCGCGTCGTCACGGGAGAGCTGGGCCGTACGGGCGAGCGCTTCGACGACGCCCTTGCCGAGGGCCTTCTCCAGGGCGGGCAGGCCCTCGTGGCGCAGCCGGGAGCGGGTGTAGGCGGGGTCGGTGTTGTGCGGGTCGTCCCAGACGGGCAGGGACTGCACCATGCAGGCCTTGCGGGCGGTCTGCCGGTCGAGCCGGAGGAAGGGGCGCCGGTAACGGCCGTCGGCCCCCGAGACCGCGGCCATGCCGGACAGGGATCGGATGCCGGAGCCGCGCGCGAGGCCGAGCAGGACCGTCTCGGCCTGGTCGTCGCGGGTGTGGCCGAGCAGGACGGCGGCGGCGCGGTGGCGCTCGGCGGCGGCGTCGAGGGCGGCGTAGCGGGCGTCCCGGGCGGCGGCCTCCGGACCGCCGTCGCGGCCGACGGTGACGGCGACCGACTCGACGGGGTCCAGGCCGAGTTCGCGCAGCCGGGCGGCGACCTCGGCGGCGCGCAGGTCGGAGCCCGACTGGAGGCCGTGGTCGACGGTCACGCCGCCGGCGCGCAGGCCGGCCCGTGGGGCTTCGAAGGCGAGGGCGGAGGCGAGTGCCATGGAGTCGGCGCCGCCGGAGCAGGCCACGAGGACGAGCGGGGAGGAGGACCGCTCGTCGGTCGCGGGCCGGCCGGGCGGTCGGCCGTGTTCGGCGAGGATGTCGTTGAGGACGCGGCGGACCGCCAGGCGTATCGCCGCGACCGCAGGATGGGGACCCATGTCCGGTTCCCTTCGATGATGTTCCGGGGGGTTGAGCCCGAAGGTTCGGTCACGCAGAGTGTGTAGATGGTGACAGAACCGGGCCGTTCCCCGAGCATTGCACGCCTGTCCTGGGCCCACGGTCCCTCGGACGGGTGATTGGCGGGGCGTCCGTCTGCCGTCGGCCGGACACCCCGCGCGACCGGGGCGCGGTGCTCATGCCTCCGGTTTGCTGTGCACCCGGGTGATCCAGTCCGCCGGTTTGCCGATCTCCGCCTTGGTGGGGAGCGTGTTGGGCGAGGTCCACACGCGGTTGAAGCCGTCCATGCCGACCTCGTCGACGACCGCGCGGACGAAGCGTTCACCGTCGCGGTACTGGCGCAGCTTGGCGTCCAGGCCGAGCAGCTTGCGCAGGGCCATGTCCAGGCGGGAGGCGCCCTTGGCGCGGCGCTGCTGGAACTTCTCGCGGATCTCGGCGACGCTCGGCACGACCTCGGGGCCCACGCCGTCCATGACGTAGTCGGCGTGCCCCTCCAGCAGGGACATCACCGCGGTGAGCCGGCCGAGGATCTCGCGCTGGGCGGGGGTCTGCACGATCTCGACGAGGGAGCGTCCGTCGTCGCCCTCCTCGCCCTCGGGACGGCCGCCGGCGAGCGACTGGGCCGCCTCGCGCACCCGTTCCAGGACGGTCATGGGGTCGACGTCGGTCTCGCCCAGGAACGCCTGGATCTCGCCCTCCAGGTGGTCCCGCAGCCAGGGCACGGCGGTGAACTGGGTGCGGTGGGTCTCCTCGTGGAGGGTCACCCACAGACGGAAGTCGTGCGGCTCGACGTCGAGTTCGCGTTCGACGTGCACGATGTTCGGGGCGACCAGCAGCAGCCGCCCGCCGCCGCCCGCGCCGGCCGGGAGGTCGCGGGTCGCGGGGGCGAAGGTCTCGTACTGGCCGAGGACGCGGGAGGCGAGGAAGGACAGCAGCATGCCCAGCTCCACGCCGGTGACCTTGCCGCCGACGGCGCCGAGGACCGCGTTGCCGGGGCTGGTGCCGCGCCGCTCCTGCATCTTGTCGAGCAGGGGTTTGAGCAGTTCGCGGAAGCCGGCGACGTTGGCCCGGACCCAGCCGGGGCGGTCGACCACGAGGAGGGGCGTGTCGTGGGTCTCGGCGGTGCCGAGACCCGTGAAGCCGCGGACGTGTTCCTCCGCGGCCTGGGCGTGACGGCGGAGTTCCGCGACGACGGCGCGGGCCTCGTCCCGGCTGACGTCGGGGCCCGGCCGCATGAGCCTGGTCGCGGTCGCGACCGCGAGGTTCCAGTCGACCATCCCGGAAGAGGCAGCACCACCGATGCTCGTCATGCGTCAACGGTACGTGAGTGGTGGGGTTACGGGCAGGGCGAGGAAGCGGGCCCTAGGGCGACGTGGTCACCCCGCCCTTGTCGGCCGGCCCCGCGGGAGGGCTGCGACACCCTGGCCCCGCTTCAAGGGTCACCCCCCGACACCCCCGTTCGCGCAGTTCCCCGCGCCCCTAGGGGGCTGCCGTCCCCGGCACCCTGGCTCGCCCCCTCAGGGGCGCGGGGAACTGCGCGACGGGGGTGAGGGGAGTCGCCCCCGCCTTCGCAGCGCGGGGGGCGTCAGCGGCAGCCGCAGGCTGACAGGGCTGTGGCTGCCTTGTCGAGGGCTGTCTGCGCCGCGTCCGGCCCCGGGGTGTCGTTGGCCAGGAAGGCGAACGCCAGAAGACGCCCGTCGCGGTCGACGACCGTACCGGCCAGCGTGTTCACGCCCGTCAGCGTGCCGGTCTTGGCCCGGACCACACCGGCCGCACCGTCCTCGTACCGGCCGGACAACGTGCCGGTGAAGCCGGCGATCGGCAGCCCGGTGAGGACGGGCCGCAGCTCGGGGTGGGCCGGGTCGCCGGCCTTGACCAGCAGGCCGGTGAGCAGGTCGGCGGTGAGCCGGTCACCCCGGTCGAGACCGCTGCCGTCCTTGACCGCGATGCCCTTCACAGGCAGTTTCAGCTGCTTCAGACGGGCGGTGACCGCCGCTCCGCCGCCCGCGAAGTCGGCCGGCTTGCCGGTGGCGAGTGCGGTGTGCCGGGCGAGCGCCTCGGCGAGGTCGTTGTCGCTGTGGGTCAGCATCC
This sequence comes from Streptomyces sp. CNH189, assembly GCF_000527195.1. Taxonomy (NCBI): domain Bacteria; kingdom Bacillati; phylum Actinomycetota; class Actinomycetes; order Kitasatosporales; family Streptomycetaceae; genus Streptomyces; species Streptomyces sp. CNH189. Next base: position 160,455 of record NZ_AZUS01000012.1, on the reverse strand, counting down.
GCTCCACGAGCGAGGCGAGCGGCGGCGAGGAGACCGTCGCGAGGGTGGTGGCGCGGGTGGTCGACTTGGACGGGCCGGGCGGCGTCGCCGTGATCCCGTGCTCCTTCAACAGGTCCCCGAACGTCCGGGCGGCGTCGGCCGCGGGATCCGCGACGCGGGGCGCGGGTCCGCTGGAGGAGTCGTCGGTACGCCCCTCGTCGGCCATCAGGGGCGTGACGGCGGCGAGGTTGGGGTTGACCCCGATCGGGTGCGTCGTGCCGCCCTTGTAGAGCGTCGTGTCGTACGACAGCGTCACCTTGCGCACGCCCCGCTTGCCGAGGGCCGCGGCGGTGCGCGCGGCGAGGTCCCGCAGGCTCGCGAACCCCTTGGCCTGCTTGCGGGCGGTGAGCGTGGGGTCGCCGCCGCCGACCAGGACGACCTCGCGGGTGTCGGGTTCGTAGACCGTCCGGGTGGTGAGGCGGTGGTCGGCGCCCAGGGCGGAGAGCGCGGCGACGGCGGTGGCGATCTTCGTGGTGGAGGCGGGGGTGAGCGCGTCGCCGGAACCCGTGCCGTAGAGCCGCCTGCCGGTGGCGACGTCGACGACGGCGGCGGAGCGGCGGCCGAGCGCCGGGGTGTTCAGCAGCGGGTCGAGGACGGCGGCGAGCGCCTTCCCCGCGGGCGCCGACCGCACGGTGGTGGCGGTACCGCCGAGGCCGGTGAGCACGGACGGGGCGGGCGGGACGGCCTCGGGTCCGCGCGGCGGGGTACCCCCGTGCGCCCGGGAGCCGTCGTGATCTGTGCCACGCGAGGCGGTCAGGGCCACGGCCCGGTCCCGCTCGGCCGTACGCTGACCCGTGGAGTCCCAGGGGCCGGCGACGGTCACCACACCCGCGGCCAGCGCCAGACCGGCGGTGGCGGCGGTCGCGGTGTACCAGCCGGTGCCGGGCCGCGCGACCCGCGGGGCCTGCGGCGATCCCGGCCGGCCCCACCGCGTGAACCACGGCCCGGCGGCCGCGGCGACGCGCGCCAGACGCGGTCGTACGGCGTCCGCGATCCGCACGACGTGCGGTCCCGCGGCCCGCCAAGGCCTCAGCTCTGGCACGATCACCAGCCCCTTTCGCGATCACACACCTGCGTGAGGGACACTTAACCACCAGAACTATGTACTGATCATGGAGGAGCGTCCGGTGGAGTTCGACGTCACGATCGAGATCCCGAAGGGTTCGCGGAACAAGTACGAGGTGGACCACGAGACGGGTCGGATCCGCCTGGACCGTCGGCTCTTCACCTCGACCGCCTACCCGACCGACTACGGCTTCGTCGAGAACACCCTCGGCGAGGACGGCGACCCGCTGGACGCGCTGGTCATCCTGGACGAGCCGACGTTCCCGGGCTGCCTGATCCGCTGCCGCGCCATCGGCATGTTCCGCATGACCGACGAGGCCGGCGGCGACGACAAGCTGCTGTGCGTCCCGTCGACGGACCCGCGCGTGGAGCACCTGCGCGACATCCACCACGTGTCGGAGTTCGACCGTCTGGAGATCCAGCACTTCTTCGAGGTCTACAAGGACCTGGAGCCCGGCAAGTCCGTCGAGGGCGCCGACTGGGTCGGCCGGGTGGACGCCGAGGCCGAGATCGAGCGGTCCTACAAGCGCTTCAAGGACCAGGGCGGCCACTGAGCACCGCCGCCGAGAGGCACCGGACGGGCCGCACGCGCACGCGTGCGGCCCGTCTCGCTGTGCCTGCGCAACACCGGCGTCGCAAGGGGCACACTGAAGGACGGTGTCGTCAGCAGGGAGAGCACAGCACGTGACGGACGCGGAGGACCGCAAGCCACAGTCGGACGAGGCGAGGACCGGCTTCGTACCCCCCTCCGGTGTCGCGGCGCCGGCCGACAGCGAGTCGCAGACGACGTCCGAGTTCGCCGTCCCCGACGGGCTGGCCGTGCCGAAGCCGGGCACGGAGTCCGAGACCACCTCGGAGTTCGCCCTTCCGGACGGTCTGGACGTGACCCCGCCTCCGCCGTCGCCGGAGGTGGAGGGGTCGGCGTTCAGCACGCCGAGGACCTACAGCGCACGGCAGGCCGCGGCCTTCACCCCGCCGGCCGGCGTCCCGCTGGTGCGGCTCACCAAGGACGTGCCCTGGCAGGACCGGATGCGCACGATGCTGCGCATGCCGGTGACCGAGCGGCCCGCCCCGGAGCCGGTGCAGCGGCACGACGAGGCCGGTCCGGCCGTGCCGCGCGTGCTGGACCTGAGCCTGCGTATCGGGGAGCTGCTGCTGGCCGGCGGTGAGGGCGCCGAGGACGTGGAGGCGGCGATGTTCGCCGTGTGCCGCTCCTACGGCCTGGACCGCTGCGAGCCCAACGTCACCTTCACCCTGCTGGCGGTCTCCTACCAGCCGTCGCTGGTCGACGACCCGGTGACGGCCTCCCGTACGGTGCGCCGCCGCAGCCCCGACTACACCCGGCTGGCGGCCGTCTACCAGCTGGTGGACGACCTCAGCGACGACGAGACGCAGGTGTCCCTCGAGGAGGCCTACCGGCGGCTGGCGGAGATGCGCCGTAACCGGCACCCCTACCCCGGCTGGGCGCTGACGGCCGCGAGCGGGCTGCTCGCCGGCTCGGCCTCGGTGCTGGTCGGCGGTGGTCTGCTGGTGTTCGTCGCGGCGGCGGTCGGCGCCATGCTCGGCGACCGGCTGGCCTGGCTGTGTGCCGGGCGCGGGCTGCCGGAGTTCTACCAGTTCACGGTGGCCGCGACGCCGCCGGCAGCGATCGGCGTGGCACTGACCCTGGCGCACGCGGACGTGAAGGCGTCCGCGGTGATCACCGGTGGTCTGTTCGCGCTGCTGCCCGGACGGGCGCTGGTGGCGGGCGTGCAGGACGGCCTGACCGGCTTCTACATCACGGCGTCCGCGCGGCTGCTGGAGGTCCTGTACTTCTTCGTCGCCATCGTGATCGGTGTGCTGACGGTGCTGTACTTCGGCGTGCAGCTCGGCGCCAACCTGGTCCCGGACGCGGCGCTCGGCGGCTCGGACCCGCAGCCACTGCTGCAGATCGCGGCGTCGCTGGGGCTGTCGCTCGCGTTCGCGGTGCTGCTCCAGCAGGAGCGGGCCACGGTGCTGATGGTGACGCTGAACGGTGGGATCGCCTGGGTGGTCTACGGGGCGATGCAGCAGACGGGCGACATCTCGCCGGTGGCGTCCACGGCGGTGGCGGCGGGTGTGGTCGGCCTGTTCGGGCAGCTGCTGGCCCGCTACCGGTTCGCCTCCGCGCTGCCGTACACCACGGCGGCGATCGGCCCGCTGCTGCCCGGTTCCGCCACGTACTTCGGTCTGCTGGGCATCGCGCAGAACGAGGTCAACCGGGGTCTGACGTCGCTCACCAAGGCGGTGGCGCTGGCGATGGCCATCGCGATCGGGGTGAACCTCGGTTCGGAGATCTCCCGGCTGTTCCTGCGGATCGGCTCCGCGGAGAAGCGCCGGGCGGCGAAGCGGACGCGAGGCTTCTAGGCCTCGGCCCGCGGCAGCCGCCGCCCGGCTCCGGCTCAGTAACCGCCGTTGTACGGCTGCTGCTGGTCGTACTGCTGGTCGTTCCCGTAGGGGTGCTGCCGGTCGTTCCCGTAGGGCTGCTGCTGGTCGTTCCCGTAGGGCTGGCGCGGGTCGTACTGCCCGCCGTCGCCGTACGGCTGCTGCTGGTCGTACCTCTGACCGTCCCCGTACGGCTGCTGACGGGGCTGCTGCTGCGGGTGGCCGTTCGGGGTGCCGCCGTAGGGCGGGCGGGACTGCTGCTGCGGGTGGCCGCCCTGGTTGCCGTAGTGCTGCTGGCCGGGCTGCTGCGGGGCGGCCGGGGTGACGCGGCGCAGCTGGGTGGTGGCGTCGTCCATGACCGGCGGCTGGGCGTACTGCGGGGCGGCGGCCGGGGCCTCGGCGGCGGCGCGCTTCTTCTTCCCGCGTTCGCGCAGGTACTCGATGAGGATCGGCACCACGGAGACGAAGACGATCAGGATGAGGATCGCCTCGACGTTGGCCTTGATGAAGCTGATCTGGCCGAGCCAGTACCCGGCGAGGGTGACACCCGTGCCCCAGGCGACACCGCCGATGACGTTGTACGTGAGGAACGTGCGGTACTTCATGCGGCCGGCGCCGGCCACGATGGGCGCGAAGGTCCGCACGATGGGGACGAAGCGGGCCAGGACGATCGCCTTGGGGCCGTACTTCTCCATGAACTCGTGGGCCTTCTCCAGGTTCTCCTGTTTGAAGAGCTTGGAGTTGGGCCGGCTGAACAGCCGGGGCCCGAAGAACTTGCCGATCATGTAGCCGACCTGGTCGCCGATCACCGCGGCGAGCACGATCAGGAGGCACACCAGCCACAGCGGCTGGCTGATGTAGGTCCCCTCGGCCACGAACAGACCCGCCGTGAACAGCAGGGAGTCGCCGGGCAGGAACGCGAAGAGTCCGGACTCCGCGAAGACGATCAGCAGGATGCCGGGGAGGCTGAAGGTCTCGATGAGGTAGTCCGGGCTCAGCCACTCGGGGCCGAGCGCAAGCGTGGTCACGGGGATGTGGCTCCTGCAGCTGGGGGTCAAGGGCGGGGGCTGGCTGCCCAAATTATGAACGCAACCATTGAAGCCCAGGTTCCGCGGGGGTACCCAGGATGCACTGTGCCCCTGCCCGGGGAAAGCCGCGAGCCGGCGCCGTGGGTGATCGCCGCTGGTCGTGGCCCGGGGCGTCCGGGCCACGACCGCTCAGGCGGTGTGCCGCAGGGCGTTGGCGAGGATCGCGTCCCGCATGTAGGCGGCCAGACCCGGCTTGGCCTGGTCGATGTTCCGCGTGAACCGCTCGTCGCTGACGTACATCTCGCCCAGGCAGGTGTGCATCTCGTGGCCGCAGTCGTAGTGGTTGCGGGAGATGCCCTGGCGGTGGTCCTCGGCGACGTCCATCGCCGCCTCGGAGTCCGCCGGCTCGCCCGCGTCCATCAGGGCGACGAAGCGCCGGGTGAGCTCGTCGGCCTCGTCCTGGATCCGCTGCCAGTCCTCCTTGGTGTAGGAGGCCGTCCGCTCCCGCGACTGACGGTAGGCGTCGGTGTCGCCCCAGCGTTCCTGCACCTCCTCCTGGTACTGGTCGGGGTCGAAGTCCCCGAAGACCTCGAACTTCTCCTCCGGTGTCAGGTTGATCCCCATCGTGCGTGCCTCCATGGCCTGTTCCACGGCCGCCGCCATCTTCTGCAGCCTCTCGATCCGGGCGGTCAGCAGGTCGTGCTGGCGGCGCAGGTGCGCGCGCGGGTCCGCGTCCGGGTCGTCGAGCAGGGCGGCGACCTGCTCCAGCGGGAAGCCGAGCTCGCGGTAGAACAGGATCTGCTGCAGCCTGTCGAGGTCGGCGTCGCCGTACCGGCGGTGCCCCGCGTTGCTGCGCTCGCCCGGCACCAGCAGGCCGATGGCGTCGTAGTGGTGCAGGGTGCGCACCGTGACACCGGCGAAGCCGGCCACCTGTCCTACGGTGTAGCTCACTTCCGCTCTCCTTCCGTTCCGCGCCCCAGCCTGGGTCCTCACGCCACGTGAGGTGCAAGCGGGTTCCCGGTTTATCCCTTTCGCCCGCTTATCGTGTGCGCGTGGCCCAGGACAGCACGCAGTCGGCTCCCGCCGTCGCCCCCGCGACCGCGGCACGGGCCCTCCTGCCGACTCTCGTGCCCGCGCTGCTGGTGGGCGTGGTGACGAGCCTGGTCCTGCTCGGGGTGAGCGCGGCGGCCGAGGAGCTGCAGGACGTGCTGTGGCAGACCCTGCCGGACGCGGTCGGCGTCGGCCGGTACTCCGTGCTGTGGATGTTCACGGTGCTCGTCGCCACGGGGGTGGCGGTCGGGCTGGTGGTGTGGAAGGTCCCCGGCCACGCGGGCCCCGATCCGGCGACCACCGGGCTGGAGGCGCCGGTGCTGCCGCCCGCGGTGCTGCCCGGGCTGCTGCTGGCGACCGCGTTCGTCCTGGCCGGCGGGCCCAGCCTGGGTCCGGAGAACCCGATCATCGCGGTGAACGTCGCGCTGGCCGTCGCGCTCGGCACCCGGGCCTTCCCCCGGGCGCCGCGGCGCGGGTGGGTGGCCCTGGCGGAGGCGGGGACCATCGGGGCGCTGTTCGGGACGCCGGTCGCCGCCGCGCTGGTGATCTCCGAGGCGCTGGCCGGGCAGCGCGTGAAGGGGCAGCTGTGGGACAGCCTCTTCGCCCCGCTGGCCGCCGCCGGGGCCGGCGCCCTCACCACCACGCTGGTGTCCGAGCCGAGCTTCGACCTGCGTCTGCCGCCGTTCGGGCAGCCCGGCTGGGACGACCTGCTGGCTTCCCTCGTGGTCGCCTCGGCGGGCGCGCTGCTCGGCATGTGCGCCGTGTACGCCTTCCCCTTCGTCCACCGGACGTTCCGGCGGCTGCGCCACCCGATGCTGATGCTCCCGGCCGGCGGCGCCGTCCTGGGCGGCCTCGCGGCGCTCGGCGGGCATCTGACGCTGTTCAAAGGGCTCGACGAGATCGCCGAGCTGGCCCGCGACCCGGACGGCTGGACGGCGGGCGAGTTCGCCACGATGACGGTGGTGAAGCTGGCCGCGCTGCTCGTCGCCACCTCCTGCGGCTTCCGCGGCGGCCGGATCTTCCCCGCGGTGTTCGTGGGGACCGCGCTCGGGCTGTGCGCCCACGCGCTCGTGCCGGCGGTGCACCCGGCGGTGGGCGTGTCGGCGGGCGTCCTCGGCCTGCTGCTGGCCATCACCCGGCAGGGCTGGGTGAGCCTGTTCGTCGCGGCCGTGCTGGTCGCCGACACCGGCATCCTCACCCTTCTGTGCCTGGCCACCCTTCCGGCCTGGCTGCTCGTCACGGGCCGCCCGCACATGCAGCTGCGGGCGGACGGGACGGCAGTCCGGTGACCTTCCGCTTCCCGCCCCGAACGGCCCGCGTCCGGGCCGTCCGACACCGTACGGAGGACCCATGCCGCTGCACCAAGGCCGGACGGCCGGCGAGCGCCCGCTGTCCGTCAACCCGTTCCTCGGACCGGCGAACCCGGTCGGGGGTATGACCGAGGCTCCGCCCAAGCACCGCCTCCCGGACGACCCGATGGCGCCGTCGACGGCGTATCAGCTGGTGCACGACGAGCTGATGCTGGACGGCAACGCGCGGCTGAACCTGGCCACCTTCGTCACCACCTGGATGGAGCCCGAGGCCGGGCTGCTGATGGCGGAGTGCCGGGACAAGAACATGATCGACAAGGACGAGTACCCGCGCACCGCCGAGCTGGAGCGGCGCTGCGTGTCGATGCTCGCCGACCTGTGGCACGCGCCCGACCCCGGCAAGGCCGTGGGCTGTTCGACCACCGGGTCCAGCGAGGCGTGCATGCTGGCCGGTCTGGCGCTGAAGCGGCGCTGGTCGCTGCGCAACGCCGGCCGGTACCCCTCGCGCGAGGCCCGCCCCAACCTCGTGATGGGCGTGAACGTGCAGGTCTGCTGGGAGAAGTTCTGCACCTTCTGGGAGGTGGAGCCCCGTCAGGTGCCCATGGAGGGCGAGCGGTTCCACCTCGACCCGGCGGCGGCCGCCGAGCTGTGCGACGAGAACACCATCGGCGTCGTCGGCATCCTGGGCTCCACCTTCGACGGGTCCTACGAGCCGATCGCGGAGCTGTGCGCGGCGCTGGACGACCTCCAGGAGCGCACCGGCCTGGACGTCCCCGTGCATGTCGACGGGGCGTCCGGGGCGATGATCGCGCCGTTCCTCGACGAGGACCTGGAGTGGGACTTCCGTCTGCCGCGGGTGGCGTCCGTCAACACCTCGGGGCACAAGTACGGGCTGGTGTACCCGGGTGTGGGCTGGGTGCTGTGGCGGGACGTGACGGCGCTGCCCGAGGAGCTGGTCTTCCGGGTGAACTACCTGGGCGGCGACCTGCCCACCTTCGCGCTGAACTTCTCCCGCCCGGGCGCCCAGGTCGTGGCGCAGTACTACTCGTTCCTGCGCCTGGGCCGGGAAGGCTACCGGGCGGTGCAGCAGGCCGCGCGGGACGTGGCCACGGGGCTGTCCGCGCGGATCGAGGCGCTCGGCGACTTCCGGCTGCTCACCCGGGGCGACGAACTGCCGGTGTTCGCCTTCACCACCAGGCCGGAGGTGACTACGTACGACGTCTTCGACGTGGCCCGGCGGCTGCGGGAGACCGGCTGGCTGGTGCCCGCGTACACCTTCCCCGCGAACCGTGAGGACCTGGCGGTGCTGCGGGTGGTGTGCCGCAACGGCTTCTCCGAGGACCTCGCCGACCTGTTCGCCGAGGACCTGACCCGGCTGCTGCCGGAGCTGCGCCGCCAGCCGCACCCGCTCACCCGGGACCGGAACGCGGCGACCGGTTTCCACCACTGACCGTGGTCCGGCTCCCGCCCGCGGGAGCCGGACCACGCGTCTCAGCGGCTGAGCCGCGCGAACCGCCGTACCGCCAGCGGGAAGAAGACCGCGAGCAGGGCGAGCGGCCAGGCGATCGCCGCCCACACGTGCCCCGGTTCCCCGCCCGGCCCGCCGAACAGGTCCCGTACGGCCGTGGCCGTGTGGGACAGCGGGTTCCATCCGACGACCGTGGCCAGCCAGCCGGGCATCGACTCGGGGGTGGCGAAGGCGTTGGACAGGAAGCCGACCGGCCAGACCAGGATCTGCACGGCCTGCACCATCTCCGGCCTGCCCGCCACCAGCGCCAGGTGGATGCCGATCCACAGCATCGCGAACCGGAACAGCAGGAGCAGCCCCACCGCGCCCAGGAACGCGGCCGGTCCGCCGTTTGTGCGCCAGCCCAGCGCGGCGGCCACGCCGAACAGCACCGCGAGGCCGAGCACCGACTGGAGCATGTCGGCGGCGGAGCGGCCCACCAGCACCGCGCCGTCCGCCATCGGCATGGACCGGAAGCGGTCGAGGACCCCCTTGTTCATGTCCTGGGTGACGGCGATCATCGTGCCCTCCAGCCCGAAGGCCATGGTGAGCGCGAGCATGCCCGGCACCAGGAAGTCGAGGTACTCGCCGCTCACCCCCCGGCCGCCGCCGACCAGGTAGCCGAACATCAGCAGCAGCATCACCGGGAAGACCAGGTTCACCACCACGGTGACCGGCTGCCGGCCCCAGCGGGCCAGCTCCCTGCGGGTCATGGTCCAGGAGTCGGTCAGTGCGTAGGCCGTGCTGCTCACGCTGCCTCCTTCACTCGCTCGTCGCGCCCGGTCAGCCGCAGGAACACCTCGTCGAGGGTGGGCCTGCGCAGGGCGATGTCCTCGGCCTCGACACCGGCGCCCTCCAGGGCGCGGACCACGGCGGCGAGGGCCGCCATGCGGTCGGTGACGGGGGCGCTCAGCAGCCTCCGGTCGGCGTCCACGGTGACCGCCTGCCGCTCCACGGGCAGCAGGGCGGCGGCCGCGTCCAGCTGTCCGGCGTCGCGCAGGACGACGTCGATGCGGTCGCCGCCGGTGGCCGCCTTGAGCTCGTCGGCCGTGCCGTCCGCGACGACCCGGCCGGAGTCCACCATCGAGACGCGGTCGGCCAGCTGGTCGGCCTCCTCCAGGTACTGGGTGGTGAGCAGGACCGTCGTCCCGCCGCCCACCAGGGAGCGGACCGCGCTCCACACCTCCGCGCGCCCGCGCGGGTCGAGTCCGGTGGTCGGTTCGTCCAGGAAGAGCACCTCCGGTTCGGTGATCAGGGAGGCGGCGAGGTCCAGCCGGCGCCGCATGCCGCCGCTGTACTGCCGCACCGGCTTGGCTCCGGTGCCGGAGAGCTCGAACCGCTCCAGCAGTTCGCCGGCCCGGGCACGGGCCCGCCGTGCGCCCAGGTGGTGGAGGCGGCCGAACAGTTCGAGGTTCTGCCGGCCGCCGAGTTCCTCGTCGAGTGCCGCGTGCTGGCCGAGCAGGCCGATCCGCAGCCGTACCGCGTACGCCTCGCGCACCACGTCGTGCCCCGCCACGACGACCCGGCCGGAGTCAGGGCGCAGCAGGGTGGACAGGACCCGCACCAGGGTGGTCTTGCCCGCGCCGTTCGGCCCGAGCACCGCGTGGACCGTGCCCCGGGCGACGGTGAGGTCGAGTCCGTCCAGTGCGGGTGTGCCGGCGTGCTTGGCCCCCCGGTACGTCTTGCGTGCTTCCTCGACGGTGATCGCCGCGTCGGACACTGAAGCCCCCTTATTAGTCAAGCTTGACTAGCACCCCGACCGTAAGGCCCGGCTCACCCGCTCGTCAAACTTGATTACTCGACATCCCCGGGATGCCGCTGTCCCGTCCCGTACGGGTTCTCCTCGCCCTCGGCGAGCACGCCGACGAACGGCTCGCCCTCGCCGGCGAAGGTGTAGGCGCCGCCCCGGATGCGTTCGACGAGGCCGCGGGTCCACGCGGCCCCGGTGTCCGCCGAGTGGACCCAGAAGTCCATGATCTCGCCGATGTGGCCGAGCTGACCGGGGCCGTTCTCGGGCGTGTAGTACTCCGTGACGGCCTTGCGCCACTCCCCGATCGACGCCAGCCGCCGCTCCAGCAGGGCCAGGACTTCCGCGCGCTCCAGGTCGACCATCAGGCCGAGCCCGGCCGAGAGCACGTCAGGCTTCTGGTCGTAGGAGGTCAGCGCCTCCCGCAGCAGCCGGAAGTACTCCTCGGTGCCCTGCTCGGTGACCTCGTACTCCGTGCGCGGCGGGCCGCCCGCCGTGGAGGGGGCGGTCTCGTGCGCGCGCAGCAGTCCCTGTTTGGCCATCTGCTTCAGCGCGTGGTAGATCGACCCGGGCTTGGCGTTGGACCACTCGTGCGCGCCCCAGTACTCCAGGTCGTTGCGCACCTGGTAGCCGTGGGCCCGCCCATGCTGGCGCACCGCGCCGAGCACGAGAAGACGGATCACTGACATGCGGACCAGCGTAGGCCCGCTTCCGGCGGGGCCGGGAGCGGGCCTACGGGGTGCGCGGTGGGTACGGGGCAGGGGGTGCGGCTCAGAACGGGAAACCGCTGCGGCCGTGCTGCACCGAGATCCACTTCGTGGTGGTGAAGGCGTCCAGCATGGTGTCGCCGTTCAGCCGGCCGACGCCGGAGTGCTTCTCGCCGCCGAACGGCACGATCGGCTCGTCGTGCACGGTGCCGTCGTTGACGTGGAACATCCCGGAGTCGATCTGCTTGGCGAAGCGCACGCCCCGCTCGACGTCCCCGGTGTGCACGGCACCGCTGAGCCCGTACGGGGTGTCGTTCACGATGCGTACGGCCTCCTCCTCGCCGTCGAAGGGGACGAGGAAGGCGACGGGGCCGAAGACCTCCTGGCGCAGCAGGGCGGAGTCCGCGGGCAGGCCGGTGACGACGGACGGCTCGACCAGGTTGTCGCGCCGGGCGCCGTGCAGCAGGGCAGTGCCGCCCTCGGCGAGGGCCTGCTCGACGACACCCATGAGGGCGTCCGCCTGCTGCGAGTTGATCACCGGGCCGATGACGGTCTCCGGGTCGCGCGGGTCGCCGGCCTTCAGGGAGCGGACCTTGGCCACGAACTTCTCGGTGAACTCGTCGGCCACCGCGCGGTCCACCAGGACACGGTTGGCGGCCATGCAGACCTGGCCTTGGTGCACGTACCGGCTGAACACGGCCGCGTCGACCGCGTAGTCCACGTCGGCGTCGTCGAGGACGACCAGCGCGCTGTTGCCGCCCAGCTCCAGCACCGCGCGCTTGAAGAGGGAGGCGCACACGGTCGCCACGTGCCGGCCGACCTGGTCGGAGCCGGTGAAGGAGATGACCTTCGGGACCGGGTGCTCCAGGAAGGCGTCGCCGATCTCCGCGATGTCGGTGATCACGACGTTGAGGAGGCCGGCGGGCAGTCCCGCGTCCTCGAAGATCTTCCCGATCAGGGAGCCGCCGACGACCGGCGTGTTCTGGTGCGGCTTGAGCACCACGCCGTTGCCCAGCGCGAGTGCGGGGGCGACGGACTTCAGCGACAGCAGGAAGGGGAAGTTGAACGGGCTGATCACGCCGACCACGCCGACCGGCACCCGGTAGACGCGGTTCTCCTTGCCGTCCACCGGCGAGGGGATGATCCGGCCCTCGGGAGCCAGCGCCAGGTGCACCGACTCGCGCAGGAACTCCTTGGCGAGGTGCAGCTCGAAGGCCGCCTTGAGGCGGGTGCCGCCGAGCTCGGCGACGATCGCCTCGGCTATCTCCTCCTCGCGCTCCTCGACCAGCCGGAGCGCCTTCTCGAACACCGCGCGGCGGGCGTAGGGGTTGGTGGCCGCCCACTCCTTCTGCGCACGGGCGGCCGACCGGTACGCCTGGTCGACCTCGTCGACCGTGGCGATGGTGATCGACGCGAGCTTCTCGTCGTCGTACGGGTTGAAGTCGATGATGTCCCAGGAGCCGGTGCCCGGGCGCCACTCACCGTCGATGTACTGCTGAGCCAGGTCGGTGAAGTACGACGACATGTGATCCCTCGATCCCTTGCTGCGTCAGCAGAAACACGATCAGCGCACCGGGGCGTGATCACACGTCATCGTACTTGTGTTGCAAGGGAGTTGAAGGGCCACTCGGGTCGGCCGCAGGCGGCCTTCAGGACAGCTGCAGCAGCCCCCGGAGCAGGTCCCGGCTCTCCGCCGGACCCGGGCTGTCGTGCTGCAGCTCCTTGAGCGCCTTCTCGTACTGGGCCACGTCCTCGGACTTGTCCAGGTAGAGCGCGCTGGTGAGCTGCTCCAGGTACACGACGTCCGACAGGTCGGACTCGGGGAAGCTGAGGATGGTGAACGCGCCGGACTCCCCGGAGTGGCCGCCGAGACTGAACGGCACCACCTGGAGGCGGATGTTGGGCCGCTCGGAGATGTCGATGAGGTGCTGGAGCTGGCCGCGCATCACCGCGCGGTCGCCGTAGGGCCGGCGCAGGGCCGCCTCGTCGAGCACGACGTGGAACTCGGGGGCGTTCTCCGACACCAGGTACTTCTGCCGCTCCAGGCGCAGTGCCACCCGCCGTTCGACGTCGGCGTCGCTCGCGCTCTTCATGCCGCGCCGCACCACCGCGCGGGCGTACTCCTCGGTCTGCAGCAGACCGTGCACGAACTGCACCTCGTAGGCGCGCAGCAGCGAGGCCGCGCCCTCCAGGCCCACGTAGGTGGGGAACCAGCTGGGCAGGACGTCCGAGTAACTGTGCCACCAGCCCGCCACGTTGGCCTCCTTGGCGAGGGAGACCAGCGAGGCCCGCTCCTGCTCGTCCGTGATGCCGTACAGCGTCAGCAGGTCTTCCACATCCCTGGTCTTGAAGCTCACCCGGCCCAGTTCCATCCGGCTGATCTTCGATTCCGAGGCGCGGATCGAGTAGCCCGCGGCCTCGCGCGTGATTCCCCGCGCCTCACGCAGTCGCCTGAGTTGTGATCCGAGCAGCATGCGCCGCACCACCGATCCCGGCTCTCCCGCGCTCACGTTCGACAGCCTCCCCAACGGTCTTCCGGGCCCGAAGTCTGCCACTAAAACACTTCGAGCAGTACTCGACCGGTTACGCAAACGGAAACCGGTCGAGCGATCCGGTCACGAAGGTGCACGGGACGGACGGCGGAGCGCAACGGGATGAGAAGAGAACAGCCAGGAGGGAACAAGGAGATGACGGAAAAATTGGCCAACAAACCCGTACGGTGGGGCTGATTTCGGTCAGCTGCACGTGCATCTGCCCTTGCATCTGCTGTACGCATCCGAAACCATGGTCCCCGCACCACCGCCGCCTCGCTACGACCGCGAATTCGGGAGTGCCTCGCATGGGGACGAATGGATCGACCATGCTCGAGCCGTTACGGCAGGGCCTTCCTCCGCTGAACCTCGCGGCCGCCTCCGACGCCGCCTCCTGCGCCCTGCACGCCCGGTACGAAGCGGTGCGGGAGGCACGGCAGTTCACCCGCGCGACCCTCGACCAGTGGCACATGGGCGACCGGTTCGACGACGTGTGCCTGGTGGTCTCCGAACTGGTCACCAACGCCCTGCGCCACGCCCTGCCGGCCGGCGCCCCGCGACTGGCCGCCCCGGAACCGCCGGTCCGGCTGCACCTGATGCGGTGGACCGGGCGACTGGTGTGCGCGGTGCGCGACCCCAGCGACGACAGTCCGGTCACCCGGGAACCCGAGGACCCGTCCGACGACTGCTCCGCCGAGTCGGGACGCGGGCTGTTCCTGGTCGACTCGTTCAGCGACAGCTGGGGCTGGCATCCGCTGGCGGGCGCGCTCAGCGGCAAGGTGGTGTGGGCGCTGTTCCGGCACCCGAGCGCGGCGGACCGGTCGGCACCCGGCCTCTGAGCCCGTCCGGGCGCATATGCGTGCGGCAGATCTACGCGCGTCGCGGGCCGGGGTACGGACCGGCTCCTGGACGAGGCCGCCGGGCGGCGGTCGCCTTCACCGGACTCCGGCCGCCCGGAGGGCGTCAGCCCGCGACCAGGTGGTCGAACTCACCGTCCTTCACGCCCAGCAGCATGGCCACGATCTCCGCACGCGTGTAGACGAGCGCGGGCCCCTCGGGGAAACGGGAGTTGCGCACGGCCACGTCCCCTCCGGGCAGCCGGGCGAACTCCACACAGGACCCCTGCGAGTTGCTGTGCCGGCTCTTCTGCCAGGCCACACCGTCCAGCCGGGTGGCCGCCATGCCGTTGTACACGCCGGACGCGCCGGCACCGTCGTGCCCGTCACCGTCGTACACGTCGTGGTCCACAGGTCGCTCCCCGCTGGTGCACTGGCTGGTGTGGCCATTGATGCAGTAGTCAACTGACCCGGATCATAACTCCGTTTCACCTGCATATGCATGGGCAGATGCACGTGCACGCGGGGTGTTCCCGCGATTACAGCCCCACCGGCTCCCCGATGTCCGCTTTGACGGACGCTTTACCGAACCTCGCTGCTTCAAAGACGCACGCGAGCGCCTTTGTGTTCCCTCATGTGCCGTTCTGGTGGGAGGTGGGTGACGCGTCTCCGGTGAGCCGGTACCGATGGTGCGAGGTCCGTCACGCGGGTCTGGCCGGTTACCGGGCGGTTCCTGTTAGCTGGCTGCGGTCGTCCGGCCGTGAGGGCCGGCTACAGGGAGGGGCTCGCAGTGACTTCGGAGGCTTCGGTGGGTGCGGCGGACCGGGTCGGCCCGGCGGCGTACGGGCGGACACGGCGCGGATCGCGTTCCCGGCGCGTGCGGATCGCCGCCGCGGCCGTGGGTCTGGCCGGCGCGCTGACCCTGACGGCATGCAGCGACGGCGGCTCGGACGACTCCCCGTCCACCTCCACGCCGCCGGCCACGCGGACCCCGGACGACGGGGGCGGTACGGGAGGCTCCGGTGCGAGCGAGGCCCCGGCCGGGGAACTCCAGGGCAGCTGGCTGACCACCGCGGACGGCAACGCGGTGGTCCTCATGGTCACCGGCGGGGAGGCGGCCCTGTTCGCCACGGGCGGCACCGTGTGCAGCGGCACCGCGACGGAGGACGACGGGGGCGGCTCGATCAGCCTGAAGTGCCCGGCCGGCGGCGGGGACCGGACGAAGGGCACGGTGGAGTCGGTCGACGCGACGTCCCTCACGATCGCCTGGACGGGCGGCGCGGGCACGGAGACGTTCACCAAGGCGGAGGGCGGCTCGCTGCCTCCGGGGCTGCCGACGGACGGCCTGGGCTCCTAGGTCCCGTCGACCGGGTCTCCGACGGGACCCGGCAGCCTTTTCCCCGGGCGCGTGCGGCTTGGGGGCTCAGGGCAGGCGCGGCCGCCCCCGCATCCGCGCCTCGTCCGCCGCGCGGGCGCCCTGTTCCCAGCCCGCCGCGTCGCTCACGCCGCGCAGGCGCGTGGTGGTCGTCTCCGGGAACAGCCGGTCCGTCCGTTCGGTGACTGCGACCTCCCGCGAGGCCAGGACCGGCAGCAGGTCGTCGCTCACCTGCGCCTCGGCCGCCGCCGCGAGCCGCGCGCCCACGCGGTGTGCGTACGCGGCGAGGAAGGACTGCCGGAAGGTCTTGGTCCGCTTGCGGCCGCCCTTGCGCTGCTCGGCCTCCGCCCTGGTCATGGCGGTGGTCGCCTGCACCAGCAGCGAGGTGTACAGAAGCTCGACCGCCTCCAGGTCGGAGGCGAAGCCGACCACCGTGGAGAAGCCGAACGGCTCGTTCCACACCGCCCGGCAGTGGTTCGCCGTGGCCACCGCGTCCAGCAGCACCGCCTTGGCCTGCTCGTACGGCGGCTCCACGCCGATCCGGCAGGCGTCCGGCGTCCGGGCGGCGGGCGCCCGCGCGGCGAGCAGCGCCTCGTCGATGCTGTGCCGCGCCATCAGTTCCTGCGCCTTGGCGCTGAGCGCCTCCGCCTCCTCCGGAAACCCCGTCCCCTCCGCCTTCGCCAGCAGCGCCCGGATGCGCCCGAGCACACGCGACTCGGGCCGCCGTTCCCGCCCGCCGGGCACCGTCACGTCGTCCAGCGGTTCCAGCACGGGCAGCCGCAGCAGCAGGCGGTACAGCTCCAGAACAGCCGTGGCGTACGAGAAGCGGTCGCCGCGCGGGCCGGTGTCCGTCGGCAGCTCGTCGAGCTGGGCCTTCCAGCGCGGCCCGCGCGGCCGACTGTCGCGCGGCGCCTGGGCGCGGATCAGGGAGGCGGCCAGGCGTACGTGGGTCTCCTCCAGTTCGCGGCGCACCACCCGGACCACATCGGCGGGCTGCCAGCCGCGCTGCCAGGCACTCGCCACGAACTCCTCGCCCCGCCGGGCCAGTTCCGCGTCGGCGGCCGGGTCGGCGGCGAGCAGCGAGGCAGCCGTGTCCAGGGCGGCGTCGCCCGTGTCGTAGAGGGCGGATCGGAAGGCGCGGTCGACGGTGCCGGACGTACTCACACAGCCGATCGTGCCATGCCTCCGGAAGGTCACCCGAAGGTGTCAACCACGGGTTGACACGGCCCTACTGTCAACTTACGGTTGACATCATGACGACGAACCCCGCCATCAAGTCATCCGTCCGTCTCGACGACCTCATCGCGGCCATCAAGACGGTCCACGTCGAACCGCTCGAACAGCTCCAGGACGCGGTACTCGCCGGCGAGCACCTCGGTGACGTCGCCGACCACCTGATCGGCCACTTCGTCGACCAGGCCCGGCGCTCCGGCGCCTCCTGGACGGACATCGGCAGGAGCATGGGCGTCACCCGGCAGGCCGCCCAGAAGCGCTTCGTGCCGAAGGAGGGCAACGACCTCGACCCGAGCCAGGGCTTCAACCGCTACACCCCCCGCGCCCGCACCACCGTCATGGCCGCCCACAACGAGGCCCAGGCCGCCCGCAACGCCGAGGGCCTCCCCGAGCACCTGGTCCTCGGCCTGCTGGCCGAACCGCAGGGCCTGGCCGTCAAGGCGATCACCGAGCAGGGCGTCACCGTCGACGCGGTCCGTGAGGCCGCCCGCGCCGCGCTGCCCCCGGCCGTCGAGGACGCCCCCGAGCTGGTGCCGTACGGCCCGGCGGCCAAGAAGGTCCTGGAGCTCACGTTCCGCGAGGCGCTGCGCCTCGGCCACAACTACATCGGCACCGAGCACATCCTGCTCGCGCTCCTCGAACACGAGAACGGCACCGGTGTGCTCAGCGGTCTCGGCGTCGACAAGGCGGCCACCGAGCGGTACCTCGTCGAGATGCTCGCGCAGTTCGTCGAGACGCAGACGGAGCCCGAGCCGGCGCCGGAGGACTGACCGAGACGGAGACCGAGCCGGCGCGGGAGGACTGACCGAGACGGGCTCAGAAGCCGAGCCGGCGCGGGAGGACTGACCGAGACGCACGCGGAGGTCCAGCCGGCGCCGGAGGACAGACCGGAAACGGACACGGAGGCCGGCCCGGCGCGGCAGGACCGACCGAGACGGGCTCAGAAGCCGAGCCGGCGCCGGAGGACCGGTCACCGGGCGGGACGACCGCGCCCACCAGGCCGTTGTCATACCCCCCTGCGACACTCGCGTACATGACCGGCCGCTGGGCGCTCGCTCCGGCCGAGGACGGTGGCGTGGACGTCGCCCCCCTCGGCCCGGACGGGCTGCCCTGCGGGCCGGTGCGGCGCGAGGCGGACCTCGCCGAGGCCGTGCGGAGCCGGCCGGGCGTGGTCCGGTGGGTGTGGCGGTCCACCGCCGAGGTGTATCCGCGTCTGCTCGCCACGGGGGTGCGAGTGGAGCGGGCCTACGACATCGAGGCCGCCGAGACCCTGCTCCTCGGCCATGAGGGGCGGTACGGGGAGCCGCACTCGGCCGCCGCCGCGCTGGCCCGGCTGCGCGGCGGCCCCGTACCGCCCGATCCGCCGCAGCGGCACGCCGAACCGGGTGCGCAGTCGCCGCTGTTCGACCCGCAGGCGGCCCCGCTGCCGCTGGCCGACCTGCTCGCGGTCTACGCCGAGCAGCAGCGGCGCACCGACGCCACCGCGCACCCGGACCGGATGCGGCTGCTGACCGCCGCCGAGTCGGCCGGCACGCTGGTCGCCGCCGAGATGAACCGCGCGGGGCTGCCCTGGCGGGCGGACGTGCACCGCGCGCTGCTGCACGACCTGCTCGGCGAGCGGTACGCGGGCGGGGGTGAGCCGCGCCGGCTGGCCGAGCTGGCCGACGAGGTGTCCACCGCCTTCGGCCGCCGGGTGCGGCCCGACCTGCCGGCCGACGTGGTCAAGGCGTTCGCGCAGGCCGGGATCAAGGTGACCTCGACCCGCCGCTGGGAACTCCACTCGGTCGACCATCCGGCGGTCGAGCCGCTCCTGGAGTACAAGAAGCTGTACCGGATCTGGGTCGCCCACGGCTGGTCCTGGCTGCACGACTGGGTGCGTGACGGCCGCTTCCGCCCGGAGTTCCTCGCGGGCGGCACGGTGACCGGCCGCTGGGTGACCAACGGCGGGGGTGCCCTGCAGATCCCCAAGGTGATCCGCCGCGCGGCCGTCGCCGACCCCGGCTGGCGGCTCGTCGTCGCCGACGCCGACCAGATGGAGCCGCGGGTGCTTGCGGCCATCTCCCGCGACCCCGGGCTGATGGAGGTGGCCGGGCGCGAGAGCGACCTCTACCGGGCGGTGTCCGAGCGGGCCTTCTCCGGCGACCGTGACCGCGCCAAGATCGCCGTGCTCGGCGCGGTCTACGGCCAGACCTCCGGCGACGGCCTGAAGAACCTCGCCGCGCTGCGCCGCCGCTTCCCCAAGGCCGTGGCATACGTCGACGAGGCCGCCCGCGCGGGCGAGGAGGGCCGGCTGGTGCGGACGTGGCTGGGCCGCACCTGCCCGCCGGCCGCCCGGACGACGGACGACGCGACGGAGGAGGCGGGCATCCCGGTCGGACCGGCCGGGGACGAGGACCGCGCCTCCGACGCCCGCGTGTGGGTCCCCGGGTACGCCTCGACCGACGCCCGCGCGCGTGGCCGCTTCGCCCGCAACTTCGTGGTCCAGGGCAGCGCGGCCGACTGGGCGCTGCTGCTGCTCGCGGGCCTGCGCCAGGCTCTGACCGGCATGGTGGCGGAGCTGGTGTTCTTCCAGCACGACGAGGTGATCGTCCACTGCCCCGAGGAGGAGGCGGAAGCGGTGACGGCGGCGATCCGAGGGTCCGCCGACGCGGCGGGCAGGATCGCGTTCGGCGAGACGCCGGTGCGGTTCCCGTTCACCACGGCGGTGGTGGAGTGCTACGCCGACGCGAAGTGACCGGCCGCCGCTGTCAGACCTGACCGTCACCGTCACCGTCGTCGCCCTCGTCCCCGTGCGCCCCGGCCCCGGCCGCGCGTTCGCGGGCGAAGTCACGGACCAGTTCGTACGGCACGTAGTGCCCGTACGCGGTCTCCTCCAGCAGGGCCACGTCCACCAGCCGGTCCAGCGCCGCCTCGGCCCGGGTCTCGTCGATCCCGGCGAGCCGCGCCAGCACCGGGGCGGTGCAGTACGGCAGGTCGTGGGCGCCGAGGTGGCACAGGGCGAGGGCCGCGTCCCGGTCGACGCGGCGCTCCGAGGCGGCGAGCGCGTCGTGGGTGACGGCCAGCGAACGGCGGACGCTGAGGTCGTCGTACTCCAGGTGGGGCAACCTGTTTCCGGCGTCGGCCAGTTGCCCGGCGAGCACGTCCGGGGTGAGGGCCGCGCGCGCGGCGAGCCGGGCCGCGACCACCCGCAGCGCCAGTGGAAGGCGCCCGGTGAGCGCGACCAGCGGATGGCCGGCGGCCAGGCCGTCCCGCCCGGAGGCGGCGCGCAGCAGCTCGGCGCTCTCCTCGCCGGTCAGCGGACCGAGCGGGAAGCGCGCGACGCCGTCGAGGGCGGTGAGGGGCGAGCGGCTGGTGACGATCACCGCACAGCCGCCTCCCGCCGGCAGCAGCGGCCGTACCTGGGCGGCGCTCGCGGCGTCGTCGAGCACCAGGAGCGTGCGGGTGGGTGCGAGCAGGGACCGCAGCAACGCGGAGGCGACTTCCGGGTGGTCGGGGATGTCGCAGGGTGAGACACCGAGGTCACGCAGGAGCACGGTGAGCGCCTGCGCGGCGGTCAGGGGTGCCGCACCGGGCACCGCGCCCTGGAGGGCGACGTACAGCTGACCACCGCTGAAACGTTCCGCCAGGGAATGCGCGACGTGGAGCGCGAGGGCGCTCTTGCCGGCCCCGGCAGTTCCGCTGAGGACGACGACGGCGGCGCCACCGCCCGTGCCCGGCGCACCGGCGAGCACCCGCCGCATGTCCTCCCGTACGCCGGTCCGCCCCGTGAACCAGGCCGGTGAGGGCGGCAGTTGAGCGGGCCGCACCCGAGCCATGCCCTCGCCCGACGGATCCAAGCGATGCGAACGATCCGAGCGGTCCGATCGCTGCGGCCGCGTCCCGCTCCCCCGCAGCACCTCCACGTGGGCCTCGCGAACCCCCCGCCCCGGCTCGACACCGAGTTCGTCGGCCAGGCGGGCCCGCAGATCACGGTGGACCACCAGGGCCTCCGCCTGACGGCCGGTGCGGTGCAGGGCGAGCATCAGCTGCCGGTGGTACGCCTCACGCAGCGGATGCTCGGCGGCCAGCGCCGCCAGCTCGGGGACGAGGTCGGCGAGACGGTCACCGCCCAGGGCGAGTTCGGCGTCGTGGCGCCACTCCAGGAGCAGCAGCCGAGCCTCCTCCAGCCGCCGCACCAGGACGTACCCACCCACCTCCTGCGGCAGCCCGGCCAGCGGACTCCCCCGCCACAGCGCGAGCGCGCCCTCGCAGGCGCGGCGCACCCGCTCCCAGTCGCCCTCGACGTACGCGGCACGGGCGGCGGCGGTGTGCGCGTCGAAGACCTGGACGTCCAGCTCGCCCTCGTCGACGCGGAGCACGTACCCGGTGGGGACGGTGACCAGCCGGTCGGGCTCGTCGAGCAGCCGCCGCAGCCGGGCCACGTGGTTGTGCAGCGAAGGCAGCGCGGAGAGGGGCGGCGTCGCGCCCCACAGGGCCTCCTTCAGCGCCTCGACGGAGACGACCCGCCCGGCGTCGAGCAACAGGACGGCCAGCAGCAAGCGCAGTTTGGGGCCGGTCACGGTGAGGATCGGGGCGTCGCCCCGCTCGCCGGCCCCCTCACCGTCGTAGAGGACCGGTGTCCCGAGCAGTCCGAAACGCAGCCCGCGCCGTGTCCCGCAGCACCCCTGCCTTCCGGGTGACCGAACGGGAATCCATTGGCCACATGTTAGCCATCCGTTGGCAAGGTTTGATGTGATCACTACATCGGATCCGGCCCGGGGGTGCGCGCGTCAGCCGCGCAACTCGGGGGAGTGTCGCCGCCGCGGCCTGGTCCGCACGAGGGTCCCCGGTCGCCAGAGGTGAACGACCGGGCCCTCGTCCTTTCCCCGACACCGCCGCCCACCGTCGCTCACGCCGTGCACGGCCTCGTCACCGTCCGCACCTCCGACGTCGAGGGCCTGTGCCTGCTCTGCGGACCGGCCGTCGAGGTCGTCAAGGTCGACGAGGGGCGTAGCGTCGAGCATCGATGCGCGCGGAGCAACCGTCCCACTCCCGGGCCGGGCAGTCGAAGACGATGTCACGGAGTCGCGCCATCCGCCCGCGATCGACCCGCCCGGCGCCTACCGCCCCACGGAACGACAAAACCCCAGGTCGGATGCCTTCCGAGCTGGGGTTCCAGTGGAGCCGCCTTCGGGATTCGAACCCGAGACCTACGCATTACGAGTGCGTTGCTCTGGCCATCTGAGCTAAGGCGGCGTGCCGTGTGCACCATGGTGCGATCAGCGACGTCGGTAAGTCTACACAGTTTCCGAGGGTGCTTCGTACCGGCCCCGGAGGCGGCCCCGAGCCACCGCCTCCGGGGGGCTCCGCACCGTCTACGAGCAGCGCTTTCCGTCCGTAGGAGGGGTGCCGTCGATCAAGTAGGTGTTGATCGCGGAGTCGATGCACGAGCTGCCGCGGCCGAAGGCGGTGTGGCCGTCACCCTCGTAGGTGAGGAGGCGGGCCGAGTCGAGCTGGCCGGCCAGGGCCTCCGCCCAGCGGTACGGCGTCGCCGGGTCCCGGGTGGTGCCGACGACGACGATCGGGGCCGCGCCCTTCGCCTCGATCCGCTGCGCCTCGCCCGTGGCCCGCACCGGCCAGTACGCGCAGTTCAGCGACGCCCAGGCGAGCCCCTCGCCGAACACCGGGGACGCCTCCCTGAAGGCGGGCAGGGCCTGCCGAACCTGGTCCGGTCCCTCGAAGGCGGGCGGCAGGTCGAGGCAGTTCACGGCCGCGTTGGCGAACATCAGGTTGCTGTAGGTGCCCTTCGCGTCCCGCTCGTAGTAGCTGTCGGAGAGGAAGAGGAGTCCGGCGCCGTCCTTCTCCTTCATCGCCGCCGTCAGCGACTCCCGCAGCTGCGGCCAGGCCGCCTCGTCGTACATGGCGGCGATCACACCCATCGTCGCCAGGGACTCGGTCAGCTTGCGGCCGTCGGCGTCACCGGTGGCGAGCGGGCGCGCGTCGAGCGCGTCGAAGAACGTCTTCAGGTTCTCGCCGACCCGCGCCGGGGACGTCCCCTTGCCGCCGAGCGGGCAGTCGCTCTGCCGCACGCAGTCCTCGGCGAAGGCGGTGAACGCCGTGCCGAAGCCCTCCGTCTGCTCCAGGTTGAGCTGCCGGGCGGACAGCGAGGGGTCCATCGCGCCGTCCAGCACCAGCCGCCCGGTCCGGTCCGGGAACAGCCCCGCGTACGTCGCGCCGAGCAGGGTGCCGTACGAGGCGCCGACGTACGTCAGCTTCTCGTCACCCAGCGCCGCGCGCACGATGTCCATGTCCCGGGCCGCCTCGACGGTCGACACATGGCGCAGCAGCTTCGGCGCACCCGCCCCGCACCCCTCGGCGAACGTCCGGTACGCCGCGACGAGCGCCTCGGTCTCCTTCTCGTCGTTCGGCGTGGTGTCGACGCGGGTGTACGCGTCCATCTCCGCCCCGTCCAGGCACTCGACGGGCTCGCTGCGGGCGACGCCCCGCGGGTCGACGGCGACGACGTCGTACCGGGCGCGCACATCGGCCGGGTAACCGATGCCGGCGTACGCCTGGAGGTAGCCGACCGCCGAGCCGCCCGGCCCGCCGGGGTTGACCAGCAGCGAGCCGAGCCGCTTGCCGGGACCCGTGGCCTTCTTGCGGGAGACGGCGAGGCGCACGTCCCCCGCGGACGGTTCGGCGTAGTCGAGCGGGGCCTTGAGCGTGGCGCACTGGAAGCCGGGGGCACCGCAGTCCCGCCAGGCCGGTTTCTGCTTGTAGTACGGCGCGAGGGCCGACGGCGTGGGGCCGGGCAAGGGGGCGAGGGCGGCGGCCGCTCCCGCCACCGGCGTACTGGCCCCGCTCGTCGAACTTCCGGAGGAGCAGCCCGCGAGCAGCAGCGCGGCCGTGACGAGCAGGGCGGCTGCGGTACGGGTCCTGCGTGGGGTGCGCCTTGTGTGCATGCTGCGAGCGTAACGGTGAGCGACCGAGTGAACGCGTTGTGCGCACGTCGTGCCCCGGACGAGTTACGAGCACCTCTCCGGTGAGCCCCGCTCAGCCCGCCCTCAGCGCCATCGACATCGCCTCCACCGCGAGCAGCGGCGCCACGTTGCGGTCCAGTGCCTCACCGCAGGCGGCGATCGCCTCGATCCGGCGCAGCGTGGCCTCCGGGGTGCTGCTCCGGGCCAGTCGCTCCAGCGCGTCCTCGGCGTCCGTGTTGGCGAGGGCGATGCGGGAGCCGAGCTGCAGGGCCAGGACGTCCCGGTAGAAGCTGGTGAGGTCGGCCAGGGCGACGTCGAGGCTGTCGCGCTGGGTCCGCGTCCTGCGTCGCTTCTGCATGTCCTCCAGGTCCTTGACCACCCCCGCCGTACCGCGGGGCAGCCGGCTGCCCTGGACCGCGCCGAGCGCCGCCTTCAGGTCCTCGGTCTCCTTGCCGTCCATCTCCTCGGCGAGGTGCTTGGCGTCCTCGGCCGCCGCGTCGACGAGTTCCTGCGCGGCTTTCAGCGCCCCGCCGACGTCCTCGACCCGCAGCGGCAGCTTCAGCACGGAGGCGCGGCGGGCGCGGGCGGCCGGGTCGGTGGCCAGACGGCGCGCCCGGTCGACATGGCCCTGGGTGGCGCGGGCGACGGAGGCGGCGACGTCCGGTTCGATGCCCTCGCGCCGGATCAGCATGTCGGCGACGGCGTCCACCGACGGCGTGCTCAGGACGAGGTGGCGGCAGCGGGAGCGGATCGTCGGCAGGACGTCCTCGACGGAGGGCGCGCACAGCAGCCAGACCGTGCGGGGGGCGGGCTCCTCGACGGCCTTGAGGACGGCGTTGGCCGACTTCTCGTTGAGCCGCTCGGCATCCTCGACGAGGATCACCTGCCAGCGGCCGTTCGCCGGGGAGGTGAACGACTTGCGGACGGTGTCGCGCATGTCCTTGACCAGGATCTCCGCGCCGACGGCGGCGACCGTCGAGACGTCGGCGTGGGTGCCGACCAGCGCGGTGTGGCAGCCGTCGCAGAAGCCGCAGCCGGGGGCCCCGCCGAGGGCCCGGTCGGGGCTGACGCACTGCAGCGCGGCGGCGAAGGCCCGCGCCGTCTGGTTGCGGCCGGCGCCGGGCGGGCCGGTGAACAGCCACGCGTGCGTCATGCGGGACGCCTCGGGCGGGGGCGCGTCGCTCGACGCGGCGGTGACGAGCGCGTCCGCGTCCCGGGCGGCGGCGGCGAGCTGTTCACTCACCCGCTCCTGCCCGACGAGGTCGTCCCACACGGTCATGGGTCAGCCCGCCCTTCCGTCACATCGGTGCCTTGCCGGATCCATTGTGCGGGTCGGCACCGACACACCCGTCCCGGCGGGCGTCGCATCCGCCGCCGACGACAGTGCCGGGCGCGCCCGAAGGCCCGCCCGGCACCCGCACCGCTCGTGGAACGAGCGCTCCTCAGCGCCGACGCCACCGCCCGCCGCCGCGGCCCTCGTCGTCGCCCTGGTCGTCGTCGTGCGGGCCGAGCAGTTCGTCGGCCAGCGACGGCAGGTCGTCCAGCGGGGTCTCCTCGGCCCAGTCGGACCGCTGCCGGCGGCGCGGGGCGCCTTCGGCGTCCACCTGGGGCAGCTCACGCGTACGGTCCTCGGGCTCCTGCGCGCCACGGCCAGGGCCGGGCTCACCGCCCCGCACCGGGGGCAGCACCGCCGTGTCGTCGGCCGCGCCCGGCGGGACCTGCGGCAGGGGCAGTTCCGTCGTCACCTCGGTGTCGGCCGGCGCCGGCCGGTCCGGCTCCCGTGCGCCGTCCTCGTCCCGCACCCGGGGCAGTACGGCCGTCTCGTCCACCGGTCCGCCCGTCGCGTTCGTCGGCGTCACCACCGGCGTCGGCACGGTCAGGGCCTCGTCGGCGTCACGGCCCGCGGAAGGCCTGGCCGGGGTGCCGGAGGGTCCGGCCGGGGCCTCGGAGGGCGTCACGGTGTTGCGCGGGCCCGCCTCCGCCGCGGCCGCCGCGCGCTCGGCGAGCTGACGGGCCTGCTCCGCGCGCAGCAGGGCCTCCTCGGCCTTGCGCTGCTTCTCCAGGCGCTGTGCCTCCGCCTCGGCGCGCAGCCGCTCCTCTTCCTCCGCCTGCTTGCGGCGGCGCTCCTCCTCGGCCTTGCGGCGCGCCTCCTCCTCGGCACGCGCCTTCTCCTCGGCGAGCAGCCGCTGACGCTCCTCCTCGGCACGCCGGCGGGCCTCCTCGGCGCGCTGCCGGGCCTCCTCCGCCTGCCGCTCGGCCTCGCGCCGCTGCGCCTCCTCCAGCTCGCGCCGCTTGCGCTCCTCCTCCTCGGCGCGCAGCTTGGCGAGCTGCTCCTCGCGCTCCCGCTCCAGGCGCTCCTCCTCGGCCTTGCGGGCGGCCTCCTCCTCCGCCTTGCGGCGGGCCTCCTCCTCGGCCTTGCGGCGCGCCTCCTCGCGCGCCGCGATCTCGGCCTCGGACAGCGGCAGCACCCGGTCGAGCCGGTGCCGGATCACCGTGGTGACCGCCTCGGGCTCCTGGCCCGCGTCGACCACCAGGTAGCGGCCGGGGTCGGCTGCGGCCAGCGTGAGGAAGCCGGAGCGCACGCGCGCGTGGAACTCCGCGGGCTCCGACTCCAGCCGGTCGGGCGCCTCGGTGAAGCGCTCCCGCGCGGCCTCCGGCGCCACGTCGAGCAGCACCGTCAGGTTCGGTACGAGTCCGTCGGTGGCCCAGCGGTTGATGCGGGCGATCTCGGTGGGCGACAGGTCCCGCCCGGCGCCCTGGTAGGCGACGGAGGAGTCGATGTACCGGTCGCTGATGACCACGGCGCCGCGCTCCAGCGCCGGGCGCACGACGGTGTCGACGTGCTCCGCGCGGTCGGCGGCGTACAGCAGGGCCTCGGCGCGGTGCGAGAGGCCGGCGCTGGAGACGTCCAGCAGGATGGAGCGCAGCCGCTTGCCGACCGGGGTCGCCCCCGGCTCACGGGTCAGGACGACCTCGTGGCCCTTGGAGCGGATCCACTCGGCGAGCGCCTCGGCCTGGGTGGACTTCCCGGCGCCGTCGCCGCCCTCCAGGGCGATGAAGAAGCCGGAGGCGGCGGACGTGGGCGCGGGGTCGTCGCCGCCGAGCAGCGCGTCGCGCAGGTCCTGCCGCAGCGGGACGCCGGAGCGGTCGTCGACCTTGGCCAGCACCAGCGCCGCCACCGGCAGCAGCAGCGCGCCGACCAGCATGAGCGTGAAGGCGGCGCCGCCGTGCGCGAAGACGAACTTGCCGCTCTCCAGGCGGTGCGGTCCGATCGCCGCCGCCACCACGGGGGCGACGACCGCGCCGAGCGCCACGTACACGCGGACCGCCGCGTGCAGGTGCTCGGTGACCCGGGCCCGGCGCTGCTCCTCGGTCTCCTGGTCGAGCAGGGTGTGTCCGATGTTGGCGGCCATGCCCGCGCCGGCGCCGGCCAGCGCCAGGATCAGCAGCACGCTGGTGACGTCCGGCACGAGTCCGGCGGCCAGCAGGGCGACGCCCGTGAAGGCGAGCGTGAGGGCGAGCATCCGGCGCCGGGACAGGGACGGCATCAGCAGCGGCGCGGTACGGATACCGACGACCACACCGCCGGTCAGCGCGCCCACCATCAGGCCGAAGAGCACGGGCCCGCCGCCCAGGTCCTTGGCGTGCAGCACCGACACGGCGACGGCGGCCGCCACCGCGCCGGCCACGGACGCGCCCGCGAACACCAGCAGCGGCAGCGCGCCGGTGCGGCCCTTGTCGGGTCCGGCGGCGCCCCGCGGGCGGCGCAGGCCCTCCAGCGGCGAGCGCGGGCGGGGCGTGCGGGTGCCGGGCAGTTCGAGGAAGGTGACGACGGACAGCGACGCGGCGAACAGTCCGGCCGCGACGTACGAGGCGAGCGCCGCCTGGTGCTCGCCGAACCACTCGATGCCCGTGCCCAGGAGGTTGTTGCAGAGGGCGGCGACGACGAGCGTCAGGGCGGCGAGCGGTATCGCCACGAAGCCGGTGCGCAGGGACAGCCGGCGCAGGGCGTCCAGGTGGTCGGGCAGCGGCCGGATGCTGGCGCCCTCGGGCGGCGGCCCGGGCAGCAGGGCGGGCGCGGCGCTCTCGCGGCACACAGTCCAGAACCGCTCGGCGACGCCGGCCACGAACGCGGTGACCAGGAGGATCGCCAGGGCGTTGTCCGGGGTCCAGTCGATCCACAGCGGCGCCACGATGAGCAGCGCGGCCCGCAGTCCGTCCGCGCCGACCATGGTCCAGCGGCGGTCCAGCGGCCCGTCCTGCGAGGTGAGCGAGGTGAGCGGGCCGAGGAGCACGGCCCCGAACAGCAGTGTCGCGAGGATGCGCACGCCGAAAACGGTCGCCACTGCGAACGCCGCTCCGCGGTACCCGCCGCCGAACGCCTGCTCGGCGACCGAGGCCTGGAGGGTGAGGAGCACCAGCACGAGGAGGGCGAGGACGTCTCCGACCCCGCCCACGAGCTGCGCGCTCCACAGCCGTTTCACCTGCGGTCGGCGCAGCAGGGCGCGGACGGCGCGCTCGCGGGAGTCCGCGACAAGGGCGTCGTCGGGGGCCGGTTGAGGGGCCGTGGGCTGCTCGGCTCGCGTCATGCGTTCAGCCTATCGGCCCGCGAGGACAGCCCGGGGCCGACGCGCCTGACATGCACACGTCCCGACACGGAACCGTGCCGGGACGTTCGCATTCCGAACGCCGGGTGGTGGAACCCGGCGTCACCGGACGGGGGTCAGTCCTCCGCGCCGTTCGCCGCGGTGGCCTTCTTGGCGGCGGCCTTCTTGGCCGTCGTCTTGGCCGTCGTCTTCTTGGCGGCCGTGGTCTTCTTCGCCGCCGTCTTCTTCGCGGGCGCCTTCTTGGCCGTCGTCTTCTTGGCGGTCTTCTTCGCCGTCTTCTTGGCGGGGCCCTTGGCCCGCTTCTCGGCGAGCAGCTCGAAGCCGCGCTCCGGCGTGATCGTCTCCACACTGTCGTCCGAGCGCAGCGTGGCGTTCGTCTCGCCGTCGGTGACGTACGGGCCGAAGCGGCCGTCCTTCACCACGACCGGCTTCTCGCTGACCGGGTCGGTGCCCAGCTCCTTCAGCGGCGGCTTGGCCGCGGCCCGGCCACGCTGCTTGGGCTGGGCGTAGATCGCCAGCGCCTCCTCCAGCGTGATGGTGAAGAGCTGCTCCTCCGCCTGCAGCGACCGCGAGTCCGTCCCCTTCTTGAGGTAGGGCCCGTAGCGGCCGTTCTGCGCGGTGATCTCCTGGCCCTCGGGGTCGGTGCCGACCACGCGCGGCAGGGACATCAGCTTCAGCGCGTCGTCGAGCGTCACCGTGTCCAGGGACATCGACTTGAAGAGGGAGGCCGTGCGCGGCTTGACCGCGTTCTTGCCGGTCTTCGGGGTGCCCTCGGGGAGGACCTCGGTGACGTACGGACCGTAGCGGCCGTCCTTGGCGACGATCGTGTGACCGGTCGCCGGGTCGGTGCCCAGCTCGAAGTCGCCGCTCGGCTTGGCGAGCAGTTCCTCGGCGAGCTCGACGTTCAGCTCGTCGGGAGCCAGGTCCTCCGGGATGTCGGCGCGCTGGTGCTGCTCGGTGTCCTTCTCACCGCGCTCGACGTACGGGCCGTAGCGGCCGACCCGCAGCACGATGCCGTTGCCCACCGGGAACGACGACACCTCGCGCGCGTCGATCGCGCCCAGGTCGGTCACCAGCTCCTTGAGACCGCCGAGGTGGTCCCCGTCACCGTTGCCCGCCTCGGCCGCGTCGCCGTTTCCCGTGCCCTCGCCGAAGTAGAACCGCTTCAGCCACGGCACGGCGCGGGCCTCGCCGCGCGCGATGCGGTCGAGGTCGTCCTCCATGCGGGCGGTGAAGTCGTAGTCGACGAGCCGGCCGAAGTGCTTCTCCAGCAGGTTGACCACGGCGAAGGAGAGGAAGGACGGCACCAGGGCCGTGCCCTTCTTGAAGACGTAGCCGCGGTCGAGGATCGTGCCGATGATCGACGCGTACGTCGACGGGCGGCCGATCTCCCGCTCCTCCAGCTCCTTGACCAGCGACGCCTCGGTGTAGCGGGCCGGGGGCTTGGTGGCGTGCCCGTCGACCGAGATCTCCTCGGCGCTCAGCGCGTCGCCCTCGGCGACCTGCGGCAGCCGGCGCTCACGGTCGTCGAGCTCGGCGTTCGGGTCGTCGGCACCCTCGACGTAGGCCTTGAGGAAGCCGTGGAAGGTGATGGTCTTGCCGGACGCGCTGAACTCGACGTCCCGGCCGTCGGCGGCGGTGCCGCCGATCTTCACCGTGACGGAGTTGCCGGTCGCGTCCTTCATCTGCGAGGCGACGGTCCGCTTCCAGATCAGCTCGTACAGCTTGAACTGGTCACCGGTCAGCCCGGTCTCGGCGGGCGTGCGGAAACGGTCCCCCGAAGGACGGATCGCCTCGTGCGCCTCCTGCGCGTTCTTCACCTTGCCCGCGTAGGTGCGCGGCTGCGGCGGCAGGTAGTCGGCTCCGTACAGCTGCGTGACCTGGGCGCGGGCGGCGGCGACCGCCGTCTCGCTCAGGGTCGTCGAGTCCGTACGCATGTAAGTGATGTAGCCGTTCTCGTACAGCTTCTGCGCGACCTGCATGGTGGCCTTGGCGCCGAAGCCGAGCTTGCGGCTCGCCTCCTGCTGCAGCGTCGTCGTACGGAACGGCGCGTACGGCGAGCGGCGGTACGGCTTCGACTCGACCGAGCGGACCGCGAACCGCGTGTCCGCCAGGGCGGCGGCCAGCGCGCGGGCGTTCGCCTCGTCGAGGTGGAGGGTGTTGGCCCCCTTCAGCTGCCCCAGCGAGTCGAAGTCGCGGCCCTGCGCGACCCGGCGTCCGTCGACCGTCTGCAGCCGGGCGACCAGCGTCGACGGGTCGCTCGCGTCACCGGCACGGCCGGTGGAGAAGGTGCCGGTCAGATCCCAGTACTCGGCGGTGCGGAACGCCATGCGCTCGCGTTCCCGCTCCACCACGAGCCGGGTGGCGACGGACTGGACGCGGCCCGCCGACAGGCGCGGCATGACCTTCTTCCACAGGACCGGCGAGACCTCGTAGCCGTAGAGGCGGTCGAGGATGCGGCGGGTCTCCTGGGCGTCGACCAGCTTCTGGTTGAGCTCGCGCGGGTTGGCCACGGCCTCCCGGATCGCGTCCTTGGTGATCTCGTGGAACACCATGCGCTTGACCGGGATCTTCGGCTTGAGCACTTCCTGGAGGTGCCACGCGATGGCCTCGCCCTCGCGGTCCTCATCGGTGGCGAGGAAGAGTTCGTCGGACTCCTTCAGCAGGTCCTTGAGCTTCTTGACCTGGGCCTTCTTGTCCGCGTTGACCACATAGATCGGCTGGAAGTCATGGTCGACGTCCACACCGAGGCGGCGCACCTCGCCGGTGTACTTCTCCGGAACCTCGGCAGCGCCGTTGGGAAGGTCGCGAATGTGCCCGACGCTCGCCTCGACGATGTAGCCAGGGCCGAGATAGCCCTTGATCGTCTTCGCCTTGGCAGGCGACTCGACGATGACGAGTCGGCGGCCGCCGTTCGCGGTCTCGCTGGTCGGGGACAACTTCGCTCTTCTCTCCGTCGACGCTCGGGCCTCCCCAGGCGCTTCTCCCCGGGGTCGGGTCATGGTGACGCTGCGGAGTGTGACGGTACATCCCGCCCCCGTGTCAAACGGGAAAAGCCCGCAACGGCCACTCGAACGGTAACCCGACTACCACCGTTCCTGCCGCCCGGAGTGTCCAGACTCCGCCCGCCCACATGCGGAGCGCGATCTTTCGGTTACCGGCGGCGGCCGGTTACGACCGTTTCTCAGAGGCGGGTGAAGCACCAGGCGCCGAGGGACAGGGAGACGACCGCGACGCCGGCGGCGACGGTGACCGATGCGACACGGCTCACACCGAGGGCGACCGGCCGGTGGTGCCGTGCGCGGGTCACGGTCCAGGCCAGCAAACCAGCGCCGAACAGGCAGAACACCGTCCCCGTGAAGATCGCCGGTCCGCTCTCCATCGTCGCCCGCGCCCCCTCTTACCCGTCCGTGAACCGCCCTGGTGGGACGCTGCCACGCCCGGGCGGCACCGGGACGAACCGGAGGTGAACGCCAGGGCTCGGCGGAGAAGCGGGGAAGCGGGAAACGGGCCCGTACGGTGCGCTTCCGAAAAAATGCGATCGATCCGGGCGACCCGGCACCGCGCCCGACATGGGCGTGAAAGATGCGGCGGAAGACACAGAGACGCACACGTGTTCGTCACTGTGACCTGCGTGACGGCTCGGGCACCTGAGCGGGCGCCGGGCGCCTCGGGATCGTGACGGGGTGGCCCACGCTCGGGACGGGCGGCCCGGATCGGAACGCAGTGGCCTGGGAGCGTGGCGTGATGGCCCCGCTGTCGGAGGCGGCCGGCACTCGTGACGGGCAGCCATGGGTCGGAACAGGGCGGCCCGGGAGCGTCGCGGGTGCCCCGCGACCGCGGTGGGCGACCTGGCAACCGTGGCGCCTGACACCCTCGGCCGCGTGACGGAGTGACCCGGGATCGGGGGCGCCCGGCGCACGTGACCGGGCAGCCCGGGATCGGAGGCGCCCGGCGCTTGTGACGGCGCGGCCCGGCATCGGGGCGGGGCGGCACCGCGATCGTGGCGGCGGGTGGCCCCGCGATCGTCGCGGGGGCACCCGCAACCGTGGCGGGGCGCCGGCCTGTGTGCCGCCTCAGCCCACCGGGTTCAGGAAGCCCTGCTCCACCAGCAGCCGGATCTGGGCCGGCGTCCGGTCGCGCAGCGGCACGGGGTCCTCGCCGAGCAGCTGGGCGATGGCGTCCAGGATCCGGCCCGCGGTCATCGTGCCGTCGCACACGCCCGCGAAGCCCGCGCCGATCGTGTCGACCTTGGCCGCCCGGCGCATCCCGCGGTTCTGCCGCAGCACGACATGCTCCGGGTCCTCGGCGCCGGGCAGCCCGACCTGCTCCTGCACCACCTCGGGCGCCAGCTCGAAGCGCGCCTCCAGCAGCGCCGCGTCGTCGTGGGCCCGCAGGTAGTCGAGCCGCTCGAAGTGCGCCCGGACCGCGTCACCGAGCGGCTGCTCCACCGGGTGCGGCCACTCCTCCACCGTGACCGACGGCACGGCGGCGCCCGACCTGCGCAGGGTGATCCAGCCGAACCCGACGGCCTTCACCTTGCGCGCCTCGAACTCGTCCAGCCACGCGTCGTACCGCGCCCGGTACTCCGCCTCGTCCCCGCGGTGGTCGCCCGCGTCCCGCAGCCACAGCTCGGCGTACTGCGTGACGTCCTGCACCTCGCGCTGCACGATCCACGCGTCGCAGCCGCTGGGCACCCACGACCTGAGCCGGTCCTGCCAGTCCTCCCCCTCCACGTGCTGCCAGTTGGCGAGGAACTGGGCGAACCCGCCCTCGTTCAACCGCTCCCCCGCCTCGGCGACGAGCGTGCGGCACAGGTCGTCCCCGCCCATCCCGCCGTCGCGGTAGGTGAGCCGGGCGCCGGGAGAGATCACGAACGGCGGGTTGGACACGATCAGGTCGTACGTCTCGCCGTCCCGGAGCGGGCCGAACAGCGAGCCCTCGCGCAGATCGGCGGCGGGGACCCCGGAGAGCGCGAGGGTGAGCGCGGTGATGTGCAGGGCGCGCGGGTTGAGGTCGGTGGCCGTGACGCGTGTGGCGTGCCGCGCGGCGTGCAGCGCCTGGATGCCGGACCCCGTGCCGACGTCGAGCGCGGACGCCACGGGCGTACGGACGGTGATGCCCGCCAGGGTGGTGGAGGCGCCGCCGACGCCGAGCACCACGCCCGCGTCCCGGCTGCCGATGCCCCCCGCGCCGCCGACCGCGCACCCGAGGTCCGACACGACGAACCAGTCCTCGCCGCCCGGCCCGCCGTACGGCCGTACGTCCACGGTCGCGGTCAGCGTGTCCGGGCCGGCGCTCCGGAGCCACCCGGTCTCCAGGCAGGTGTCGACGGGCAGGACCCCGGCCACGCCCGCGCGCGGCACGGGCTGCTGGAGCAGGAACAGCCGTACGAGCAGCTCCAGCGGGGAGTCCCCGCGGGTGGCGCGGAGCGCGGGCACGGTCTCGCTGCGGGCCAGCGCCGTGTACGCGGGGGCGCCGAGCAGGTCGAGCAGTCCGTCGGCGGTGAAGGAGGCGCCGAGCAGCGCCTCCCGCAGCCGGGCGGCGGCGTCGGGGCGGTCGGACGAGGGCAGGGGAGGCAGGCTGGCGTCACTCACGCCCCCCATTGTGGCCGCCGCTCCGGCCCGGCGCGCACCGCGCCCGCTGAGCCGGAGTCAGCTCCGGACCCGCCGCCCTGCGCGGCTCAGCTCTTGGTCGCTCCCGCCGACGCGGTGGCGGTCTGGCAGCTGGCCTGCCGGGACATCGCCTCGCCGACCTTGCCCTCCTCCAGCGTGCTGAGGGCGTCGCTGCCGCTCTTGCTCAGCTTGTCCAGCTCGGCCGCGATGTCCTTCAGACCGTCGGCGAACTTCGCCTGGTCCTTGGTGTCGAGGGCGTCGACCTGCTTCCTCAGGGTGGCGTAGGACGCGGAGATGCTGTTGAGCTCCTTGACCGCGTCCTGCTGCTTCTGCTCGCCGTCGTCGACGTCCGGCGCCCCGGCCTTGTTCACGGCCGCGCCGATCGCCTTGTAGGCGTCGGACATGTCCTGGAAGGCCTTCGAGTCGGCCTGCTGGACCGCCTGCGGCGTGCTGTTGTCCGAGGTCTCCTTCTGGATCGCGGTGTTGGCGGCCTTGATCTTGGCGGCCTGCGGCTGCACCGAGTCGCAGACCTCCTTCGCCCATGCGTCGAGCTTCTCGTCGCTGTCGTCGCCGCCGCATCCCGTCAGCGCCAGTACCAGTACCGCACCGCTGGACAGCGCGGCCGCGAGCTTCTTGTTCACCGGATTGGTCCCTTCCATGGCCTTCGGCCCCGGAACATACACGCCGGATGGCCTACGCCCACTCGTCGAACGTCCGGTACCCCCCTTTTTAGAGCCATTTGCACCAGGCGAGAGAAGGCTCACGAGCACGCGGACACCGCGGGCGGGCGACGCGTCAATCCGCGCCGCCCGCCCGCAGCTTGATCGGGTGCCCGCAGGCCCCTACCCGGAAACCACCGCCGGATCCGGCGACTTGGGCGTGGGCCCGGCGTCGTCCTCGTCGTCCACGGCGATCCCGCGCCGCTTGGACACGTAGACCGCGACGATGATGACCAGCGCCGACAACACCGCGATGAGCACCCGCATCCCCACGCTCCTGTCCGCGCCGTAGGAGAACTTGATGACCGCGGGCGCGATGAGCAGCGCCACCAGGTTCATCACCTTCAGCAGGGGGTTGATCGCGGGACCGGCGGTGTCCTTGAACGGGTCACCGACCGTGTCGCCGATGACGGTGGCCGCGTGGGCCTCGCTGCCCTTGCCGCCGTGGTGGCCGTCCTCGACCAGCTTCTTCGCGTTGTCCCACGCGCCACCGGAGTTGGCGAGGAACACCGCCATCAGCGTGCCCGTGCCGATCGCGCCCGCGAGGAAGGCGCCCAGGGGCCCGACGCCGAGCGTGAAGCCGATGAAGATGGGCGCCGTCACGGCGAGCAGACCGGGCGTGGCGAGCTCCCGCAGGGCGTCCTTGGTGCAGATGTCGACGACCTTGCCGTACTCCGGTGTCTCGCTGTAGTCCATGATCCCGGGCTTCTCGCGGAACTGCCGCCGCACCTCGTAGACCACGGAACCCGCCGACCGCGACACCGCGTTGATCGCCAGCCCCGAGAAAAGGAAGACGACCGCCGCGCCGGCGATCAGCCCGACGAGGTTGTTGGGCTGCGAGATGTCCATCATCAGGCTCAGCGGCGCGCCGTCACCGGTGAGCCGCTCGCCCACGTCTCTGGCGCCCGTGGTGATGGCGTCCCGGTAGGAGCCGAACAGCGCCGCCGCCGCGAGCACGGCCGTGGCGATGGCGATGCCCTTGGTGATGGCCTTGGTGGTGTTGCCGACCGCGTCCAGGTTGGTGAGCACCTGGGCGCCCGCGCCCTCGACGTCGCCGGACATCTCGGCGATGCCCTGGGCGTTGTCGGAGACGGGGCCGAAGGTGTCCATCGCGACGATCACCCCGACCGTGGTGAGCAGGCCGGTGCCGGCCAGCGCCACCGCGAACAGCGCCAGCATGATCGACGTGCCGCCGAGCAGGAACGCCCCGTACACGCCGAGGCCGATCAACAGGGCGGTGTAGACGGCCGATTCGAGTCCGACGGAGACACCGGCGAGGACGACGGTGGCCGGGCCGGTGAGCGACGTCTTCCCGATGTCCCGCACGGGGCGCCGGGTGGTCTCGGTGAAGTAGCCGGTGAGCTGCTGGATCAGGGCGGCGAGCACGATGCCGATGGCCACCGCGACGAGCGCGAGAATCCGCGGGTCGCCGCTCTTCCCGAGGATCGCCTCGTCGGTCACCCCGTCCAGGGCGGCGTACGACGACGGCAGGTAGACGAACACGGCGATCGCGACCAGCACGAGCGAGATCGCGGCGGAGATGAAGAACCCGCGGTTGATCGCGCTCATGCCGCTGCGGTCGGCGCGCCTCGGCGCCACCGCGAAGATGCCGGCCATCGCGGTGATCACCCCGATCGCGGGGACCAGCAGCGGGAACGCCAGCCCCGCGTCGCCGAACGCCGCCGAACCGAGGATCAGCGCCGCCACCAGCGTCACCGCGTACGACTCGAAGAGGTCGGCCGCCATGCCCGCGCAGTCGCCGACGTTGTCGCCCACGTTGTCGGCGATGGTCGCGGCATTGCGCGGATCGTCCTCCGGAATGCCCTTCTCGACCTTGCCGACCAGGTCGGCGCCGACGTCGGCTGCCTTGGTGAAGATGCCGCCGCCGACCCGCATGAACATCGCGATCAGCGCGGCCCCGAGGCCGAACCCCTCGAGCACCTTCGGCGCGTCGGCCGCGTACACCAGCACGACACAGGCGGCGCCGAGCAGCCCCAGCCCCACCGTGAACATGCCGACGACACCGCCCGTACGGAAAGCGATCTTCATCGCTTTGTGCGAGACGGTGGTGAGATCCTTTTCCGGTTCGCCCTCGGCCGGAGTGGCTTCGCGGGCCGCCGCGGCGACCCGGACATTACTGCGCACGGCAAGCCACATGCCGATATAACCGGTGGCCGCCGAGAACGCCGCTCCGATCAAGAAGAACACCGACCGCCCGGCACGCTGATTCCAGTCGTCCGCGGGCAGCAGCATGAGCAGGAAGAACACGATCACGGCGAATACGCCGAGGGTGCGCAGCTGGCGGGCCAGATAGGCGTTGGCGCCCTCCTGTACCGCGGCTGCGATCTTCTTCATGCTGTCGGTGCCCTCGCCGGCCGCGAGTACCTGGCGTACCAGGACCGCCGCGACCGCCAGCGCCGCCAGGGCCACGATGCCGATGGTCACCACGAGCACGCGGTTCTCGTCGGTCAGCACGGCGGCTGCGAGGGATGTGGGTTGGCCCGACTCGTATGAGATGGAAAGCCCCGCCATTCGTCCTCCTTGACGCTTGGGCTGAGCTCAAGATGTGGACGGGATTGTAGGTACCGGAACCTGATCAAAACAGACCGCGAGAAATGTAAATGGCCTGCACGCACTCTTCCCCATTGATCGCCGGGAGGCCATCGACCCGAAATCGGTAATGCCCTTGAGGCATTCTCGTGATCGAAATTCCAGAGCGCCTGAGGATAGTGAACGAATTCACGCGATCAACCGCTCGGGACCACTGTAGGCGCGGTCCGCGGAACCCGCACATGCCGAAGGGCCCCCGAGCTGGGGGCCCTTCGGAAAACGGTCGGCGTACGGGTGAACCGGTCAGGTGAACAGCGCGGCCGGCGACGTGGTGGGCCACCTCATGCGGATCGATCCGCCGCTTACCCCCGCACTCACCTCGACGTCGTCGACGAGGCCGCTGATGACCGCGAGGCCCATCTCGTCCTCCTCGGTCTCCGCG
Organism: Streptomyces sp. CNH189; assembly: GCF_000527195.1. NCBI lineage: Bacteria > Bacillati > Actinomycetota > Actinomycetes > Kitasatosporales > Streptomycetaceae > Streptomyces > Streptomyces sp. CNH189. The sequence goes on along the minus strand of NZ_AZUS01000012.1, from coordinate 122,732 downwards.
TCCGCGTCACCGGGCGCGGCACCGGCCGCACGGGCTCCGGCGGGGGCATGGGGCGCCTCGTCGCCGACCTCGATGGAGAACTGCTTCTCCTCCTCGATCAGCAGCACCTTCACGGGCGCGGAGATGCCGCCGTGCTGGTGCAGGCCGACGGCCCGGGTGCAGGCCTCGCCCACGGCGAGCCTGACCTCGTCGAGGACGGCCTCGTCGACTCCGGCCCTGCGCGCCACCGCCGCCGCCACGAGACGGGCGGTCCGGACGTGCTCGGGCAGCGCGCTGAAGCGGAGTTCGACGGTGGCCATGCATCCCCCTCGCGACTACGGGCGTGCGGTGAGGAGGCCGGGCTGCCGAAAGCCCGGCCCTCCTCGTGGTGTCTCGTGCTGCCCGGGCACGACGGCCCGGGAGCGGGTGGTCAGTCGGTCGCCGCCACCGCTTCCTCGACCGAGGTGTGAATCGGGAACACCTTGGTGAGGCCGGTGATGCGGAAGATCTTCAAAATGCGCTCCTGGTTGCAGACCAGGCGCAGCGAGCCCTCATGGGCACGCACCCGCTTCAGGCCGCCGACCAGCACGCCGAGTCCGGTGGAGTCGAGGAAGTCCACACCTTCCATGTCGACGACAAGGTGGAAACTGCCGTCGTTCACCAGCTCGACCAGCTGCTCGCGCAGCTTGGGCGCGGTATATACGTCGATTTCGCCACCGACCCTGACGATCGTGCGATCGCCGATGGTCTCGGTCGACAAGGACAGGTCCACGGATCCTCCAGCACCTAGCTATCGAGCGGTCGCCCTTGGGACATCTCGGCTCAGCCCCCGGGACGGTTCGCCAGCCGCCATGGCATTCAATCACTTACCGGCAGGCGTGCACGACGCCTTGGCCCCATTGTCCGTCACGCCAGTGACACACTCGGTGCCGATGGCCAAGAATCACCGATCCGATCGACCCCCGACGGACAAGCGATCCAGGACCGCCGCGCCGGGCGCCGTCCTGGACCGGCTCGCGTCCGGACCGAGCCGGGCTTCGCGCATTACTCATACCGAGCACTTGCCCCCGCGCGCGGGTCGGCATGCCGTCTGGCCGGACCGGATCCGCGCGGAGGTCGTCGCCGCGGTGCGGGCCGCGGGCATCGAACATCCCTGGGCCCACCAGGCACGGGCCGCCGAGCACGCCCTGGACGGCGAGTCCGTGGTCGTGGCGACCGGCACGGCCTCGGGGAAGTCCCTGGCGTATCTGATGCCCGTCCTGTCCACGCTGCTGGACGGTGCCGAGGCCCCGAACGGCAGGGGCGCCACCGCGCTGTACCTCTCCCCCACCAAGGCCCTCGCCGCGGACCAGCTCCGGTCCGTGAAGGAACTTTCACAGTCACTGGGCCATTCGGTGCGCGCGGCGGTCCACGACGGCGACACGCCGTTCGAGGAACGCGAGTGGATCCGCCAGTACGCCAACTACGTGCTGACCAACCCGGACATGCTGCACCGGAGCATCCTGCCGTCCCACCCACGCTGGTCCTCCTTCCTCAAATCGCTGAAGTACGTCGTCGTCGACGAGTGCCACACCTACCGGGGCGTGTTCGGCTCGCACGTCGCCCAGGTGCTGCGCCGGCTGCGGCGGCTGTGCGCCCGCTACGGCTCGTCGCCCGTGTTCCTGCTGGCCTCGGCGACCGCCGCCGAGCCGGCCGTCGCCGCCCGCCGCCTTACCGGGCTGCCTGTGGTCGAGGTGGCCGACGACGCCTCACCCCGCGGTGAACTGGTGTTCGCCCTCTGGGAGCCGCCGCTGACCGAGCTGCACGGCGAGAGGGGCGCCCCGGTGCGCCGCACCGCCACAGCCGAGGCCGCCGACCTGCTGACCGACCTGACCGTGCAGGGCGTCCGTTCGGTCACCTTCGTCCGCTCCCGGCGCGGCGCCGAGCTGATCTCCGTGATCGCCCAGGAACGCCTCGCCGAGGTCGACCGGTCGCTGGCCGGGCGGGTCGCGGCCTACCGGGGCGGCTACCTCCCCGAGGAGCGCCGCGCCCTGGAACGGGCCCTGCACTCCGGTGAACTGCTCGGCCTCGCCGCCACCAACGCCCTCGAACTCGGCATGGACATCTCCGGCCTGGACGCCGTGGTCATCGCCGGCTACCCGGGCACCCGCGCCTCCCTGTGGCAGCAGGCCGGCCGCGCCGGACGGTCCGGGCAGGGCGCCCTCGCCGTCCTCGTCGCCCGCGACGACCCTCTGGACACCTTCCTCGTCCACCATCCCGAGGCACTCTTCGACCGGCCCGTGGAGTCCACCGTCCTCGACCCCGACAACCCCTACGTGCTCGCCCCGCATCTGTGCGCCGCGGCCGAGGAACTGCCCCTGACGGACGACGACCTCGCCCTCTTCGGCCCCGCGACCGAGGACCTGCTGCCGCAGCTGGAGGCCGCGAAGCTGCTGCGCCGGCGGACGAGGGCCTGGCACTGGACCCGCCGCGAGCGGGCCGCCGACCTCACCGACATCCGCGGGGAGGGCGGCCGGCCGGTCCAGGTCGTCGAGGCCGGGACGGGCCGGCTGCTGGGCACGGTCGACGCGGGTGCGGCGCACACCAGCGTCCACGAGGGCGCCGTCCACCTGCACCAGGGCCGCACCTACGTCGTCCGCTCCCTGGACCTGGAGGACTCCGTCGCCCTGGTCGAACGGGCGAGCCCGTCGTACACGACCGTGGCCCGGGACACGACGTCCATCTCCGTGCTGGAGACGGACACCGAGATCCCCTGGGGCGACGGGCGGTTGTGCTTCGGCTCCGTCGAGGTCACCAACCAGGTGGTCTCCTTCCTTCGGCGGCGGGTCATCACCGGCGAAGTGCTCGGCGAGACAAAACTCGACCTCCCTCCTCGTACGCTGCGCACCCGGGCCGTGTGGTGGACGGTCACCGAGGACCAGCTGGACCGGGCGCGGATCAACCCGGAGATCCTCGGCGGCGCCCTGCACGCCGCCGAGCACGCGTCGATCGGCATGCTGCCGCTCTTCGCCACCTGCGACCGCTGGGACATCGGCGGCGTCTCGATCCCGCTGCACCCCGACACCCTGCTGCCCACGGTCTTCGTCTACGACGGCCACCCGGGCGGCGCGGGCTTCGCGGAACGGGCCTTCCACACCGCCCGCTCCTGGCTGACGGCGACCCGCCAGGCCATCGCCTCCTGCGAGTGCGAGGCAGGCTGCCCCTCCTGCATCCAGTCCCCGAAGTGCGGCAACGGCAACGACCCTCTGCACAAGCGGGGCGCCGTCCGGCTGCTCACCGTCCTGCTGGAAGGCGCGCCGCCCGAGAAGCCGGACGAGAGGCAGGAGGAAGGAGCGGGGGATGCGTAGGTGCCGGACGCGGCGGCAGACCCGAGGGTGCCGGAGACCGCGAAGGCGTCCGAGGCCGCGGAGGAGCCGACGCATACGGGCGCCCGGGCGGGGGCGAAGGGTGCCGGCGAGGTCAGCGCGCCGGGCGCGGGCCCGGCCGCGGAGGCTGCCGACGACGTCAGCGGGCCGGGCGGGAGCTGACCCGGCTGCGGCGGACCGGCGGGTCCCGCCCGCGCCCTGACCTCCACGGTGAACGGTCCGCGGCCGGACGCCACCGACACGTCCGACACCTCGCCGGTCATCGCGCACCGCACGAGCCGGGCGTCCTGGGCCCGGGCCACCCGATCCGCCCGCGCGCAGGCCTCCGCCGCGCCCTGCACCCAGTGGTCCGCGGCGGCGAGTGCCACGAGGTCCGCGCCGCCCGCCGCCCGGTGCCGGACCACCACGGCGTGCCCGAGGGCGAGCACGACACCGAACACCACGCACAGCACGGCGATCGCACCGACGCTCCACACGGACGCCGACCCTCGGTCCGAGCACCGCCGGGAGGTGGCGCGAACCGCCGGCGATCTCGCGCGCCCCCGCCCGTCACGGACCCGCGTCACGTTCACGTCCTCCTCCCCTCGCCCCCGGCGCCACCGCCACCGCCTCCTCCGCCGCCGCGACGGCCTCCTCCCTCAGCTCGAAGGGCAACCCCCTCACCAGCGGCGCCCTGGCCACGACGGTCACCCGGACCTGCTCGGCGTCCCGGCTGACCGTGACCCTCGCGCCGGCCGGCGCTGCCTCGCGGGCCACCTCGACCACCGCGTCGGGCGGATCCTGGCGGGCCGCCGCCCGGGCACCCGCCCGGGCCGCGTCCACGCACTGGATCTGCGCGGCCACCACCAGCAGCCCCCAGACCAGCGCCGTCACGAAAAGCACCAGCACGGGCAGCACCAGCGCCGACTCCGCCGTCACGAACCCACGGTCGCCACGCCTGTCACATCCGGCCATCGAGGGCCTGCTGCACGATGTTCCGCAGGGCCGTACTGACCGGCCCGCTGTTGACCACCTTGTAGAGCACCACGGCGAACGCCACCGCCGCCACGATGCCCATCGCGTACTCCGAGGTCACCATCCCGGCGTCCCTCCGCGCCCCGCGTGCCCTGACCACCAGGGCACGCAGCCGCGCCCGCACCACCCGATACATCCGAACCTCCGTACGAGCCATGTCCGTTATCGTCCTTCGTCATCCGTCATCCGTCATCCGTCACCCGTGCCGGTCCTGCCGCGCTCCACCCGTCCCGTCACCCACCCCCTCCCGCTCCGAGCACCCCGCCCGCGAGACCGATGACCACGGGCAGAACGCCGACGGCGATGAAGGCGGGCAGGAAGCACAGCCCCACCGGGGCGCTGACCAGGACGGCCGCCCGTCGGGCCCGTGCGGTCGCCGCACGGTTCCACCCGGCCCGTGCCTCCGCGGCGAGCCGGCCCACCGGGGCGGCCAGGGGCAGCCCGGACACGTCGGCCCGCTCCAGCAGCCGTGCCAGCGGAACCGCGCCGGGCAGTGCGGCCAGCCGGCGCCAGGCCTCGCCCGGCTCACCGCCGAGCCGTACCTCCGCCGCTCCCCGCGCCAGGGCGTCCCCGACGGGGCCGCCCAGGGTCTCCCCGACGGCCTGCGCCGCCGGTACCGGTCCGGCACCCGCCGCGATGCAGGCGGACAGGAGATCGGCCGCGAGCGGGAGTTGACGCGCCGCCTCCGCGGTGTCGAGCTCTCGTGCCTGCGCGGCCGCCGCCGTCTGCCGCCGGTGCCAACGCCACAGCCCGGCCGCCACGGCCAGCCCCAGCCCCAACCCGGTGAGGCCACCCACCAGCATCCATCCGGCGCCCACGACGCCCACGTACGGCAACCGGTGGCGTGCCGCCCGCAGGAGCGGGAGGTGCACCACCGCTTCTCCGCGCTCCCTCGCCGCCAGCGCGTCCAGTCGCCGCCGTGCCCGCCGCTCGCACCGGGCCCGGTGCCACCACGCCGCCGACCACGCGAGCACCGCCAGCGCCCCCACCACTGTCCCCAGCCTGTGGACGACGTCTCCGTTCATGACGCCGCCTCCTCGGCGCCCCGCATGATGCGGAGGACCCACCACAGGCCCAGCCCCTCCAGCACCCCGCCGGCCGCCAGACAGACCGACCCCGACGGGGTGTGCAGCAGGACGTGCAGCGGATCGGCGCCCAGGGCCGCGCCGAGCGCCAGCCCCACGACCGGGAGCCCCGCGAGCATCACCGCTGTGGCCCGGGCCCCGGCCAACTGGGCGCGCAGGTCGGCACGCTGGTCCCGTTCGGCACGCAGCGCCGCCTCCAGCCGGTCGAGACCGTCCGCGAGGCCCGCGCCCTGGTCCACCGCCACGCGCCAGCAGGCGGCGAGACCGCGCAGCCCCTCGGCGCCCGGCTGCCGGGCCGCCGCCGCCAGCGCGTCCGGCACGTCCCCGCCGAACCGCGCCGCCGCCAGCACGGCCGCCTGCATGCCGCCGAGTCCTCCGGAGTCCCGGGCGGCCGGCAGCAGCGCATCACCGGGCTGGCGTCCCGCCCGCAGTTCCCCGGCGAGCGCCCCGCAGAGCGCGATCACCGCGTCCGCCCGGCTCTCCCGGCGCTTGCGGTCGGCGGCGGCGCGCCGCACTCTCCGCAGCACCGGAACCCCGGCCGCCCCCGCGACGACCGGCAGCACCGACGCTCCCAGGACCGCCAGCACCACCCCGGCGGCCAACGAGGCCCACTCGACGGTCAGCCGCCGTCGCAGCCGGTCTCCCGCACGCACGACCCGGGACCATCCCGGAGACCCGGCGTCCCCCGCGCCCTCACCGAGCACCGAGCCTTCACCGGTGACCGCACTCCCACCGCCGACAGCGTTCCCACCGGCGCAGAGCACCCGCGCCCGTCTGGCCTCCGCCTGCCCGCCGCCCAGTAACAAGGCCGCGGCGCCCAGGCACGCCACCGCCGCGCCCATCGACGTCCCGGTGACCCCGTTCACGAGCCGACCGCCTCTCGCGGTGCCCGGGCCTCGTCGTCGTGCGCGGCGCGCAGCAACTCCCGCAGGCGCGGCCACCCCGGTTGGGCGACGAAGGTCTCCGGCCCCCACCGCAGCGCCGGTGCCGTCCGCACCAGCCCCGAGGCGTCCCGTTCCAGCACATGCACCTCGGCGATCCGGCGCCTGCCGCTCCGGTCGCGTACGAGGTGCAGCACCACCGACAACGCCGCCGCCAGCTGGCTGTGCAGGGCGAACCGGTCGAGCCCCGCGGCCGTACCGAGCGCCTCCAGCCGGGCGGGAACGTCGCTCGCCGCATTGGCGTGGACAGTTCCCGAGCCGCCTTCATGGCCTGTGTTGAGAGCGGCGAGCAGATGGACCACCTCGGGCCCTCGCACCTCGCCCACGACGAGACGGTCCGGCCTCATCCGCAGTGCCTGGCGCACCAGGTCCTCGAGGGTGACCAGCCCCGCGCCCTCCTGATTGGCGGGCCTGGTCTCCAGACGCACGACGTGGGGGTGGTCGGGCCGCAGTTCGGCCGAGTCCTCCGCCAGCACGATCCGCTCGTCGTGCCGGACCAGCCCCAGCAGGGCGCTCAGCAAGGTCGTCTTGCCGGTGCCCGTGCCCCCGCTCACCAGGAAGGAGAGCCGCGCGTCCATCAGGGCCCGCAGCATCCGGTCGCCGCCCGGCGGCACCGTCCCCGCCGCCATCAGTTCGTCGAGCGTGAAGGCGCGGGGTCGTACGACTCGTAGGGACAGGCAGGTGCCGCCCACCGCGACCGGCGGAAGCACCGCGTGCAGACGGGTCCCGTCGGGGAGCCGCGCGTCCACCCAGGGCCGCGCGTCGTCCAGGCGCCGGCCGGCCACCGCGGCGAGCCGCTGCGCCAGACGCCGCACGGACGTCTCGTCCGGGAAGGCGACCGTGGTGAGCACCAGGCCCCCGCCCCGGTCCACCCACACCCGGTCGGGTGCCGACACCAGCACATCGGTCACCGTGGGGTCGGACAGCAGCCGCTCCAGCGGCCCGCTGCCGACCAGCTCGGACCGCAACTGCTCGGCCGCTCCGAGCACTTCCGCGTCACCGAGCACCCGGCCCTGTTCCCGCAGTGCCTGCGCCACCCGCGCGGGCGTCGGCTCGGCCCCGCTCTCGGCCAGCCACCGCCGCACCCCGTCCAGCAGACCGGGCGGCATCCCCGCCCCGGTCGTCTCCGCGCCGCTCATGCCGCCCTCGCCTCCACCAGCGCGCGCTCCCAGAACTCCTTGCAGAAGCGGGCCAGCGGGCCCCGGCCCGACACCCCGGGCGGCCGCCCCGCCCCGTACGGGCGATGCAGTGCCGCTTCGGCGGGCACCTCCCCGACGAGGGGCAGCCCGAGCAGCCGGGCCACCTCACGGTCGTCCAGGCCAGGCGCGTACGGTCCGCGGACCGCGACACGCAGGTCGCGCAGGACCATGCCCACGGCGGAGGCGACGCGGCCCGCCGCGGCGACGGCACGCAGCTCCGCGGGGACCACGAGCAGCGCCAGGTCGAGCTGGGCGAGGACCTCGGCGACGCCCTCGTCGACGCGTCGCGGCAGGTCGACCACGACGGTGCCGCCCCCGCGCCGGGCCGCGGCGAGCACCGCGCGCACGGCTCGCGGCGGCACCGCGAGACAGTCGCCGCGGTCCCAGCTGAGCACCCGCAGCGCGTGCAGTTCCGGCAGCGACTCCTCCAGTGCTCCGCCTCCGACCCGGCCGTGCGACGCGGCGAAGGCGGGCCAGCGCAGTCCTTTCGCCGTCTCGCCGCCGAGCGCCACGTCGAGCCCTCCGCCCAGTGGATCGGCGTCCACGAGGAGGGTGCGCAGTCCTTCGCGGGCGGAGGTGACCGCGAGCGCGCACGCGAGGGTGGAGGCTCCGGCGCCGCCCCGGCCGCCGATGACCCCGACGGTCAGGGCGGGCCGTCCGACGCCTTCGGCGACGTCGGCGATGCGGTCGACCAGCCACTGCTCGCCGTCGGGCAGCATCAGCACGTGATCGGCGCCGATCTCGACGGCCCGCCGCCAGACCCCGGGGTCGTCCTGGTCGCGGCCGACCAGGACCACTCCCGGCCTGCGGGGCGTGGGGCGGACCCGGCGGGCGGCGTCGTCGCCGACCAGGACCAGCGGTGCGGCTTCCCAGCTTCCGCGCGGCCCGGGCAGTCCGTGGTGGACCTCCGGTGTGGCGCCGGCGGCGGCGCACAGGCGCAGCAGGTCGTCGAGGAGCCCGGTGTCCTCGGTGAGGATCAGCGGTACGGCCGGCCGGTTCCCTCCGGGCGTCGGCGGCGGGTCGTGCGTGATGGATCCGGTCATGGCGTCCCCCTGTGCTCCCTCTCTCGCGGAGGCCGTCGGGCCCCGCTCGTCCCAGGTGTGGGGAGAACCGCGGCGCGGCCTCCCGTCGGACGGCCGGCGAAAACCGGCCGTACGCATCCCGGCAAAGAAACCGCCGTGAACTCGCGGCGAGCGGGGTGCGCGGGAATGACAGTGCAGCGCTCCGGGAAATCGTGGGGATCTTGGTGGAAAACTGTGGACGGGACGGTGCCTGTGAATATCGCGGTCACCCATACCGGTGAGGTAGCCATGCCTTCTGTGCGATTACCGCAGAGCAGTCCGACCGATACGCACGGTTATCAGTCAGGGGCATGACAAAGAGCCCTCGCATGTCGAACCGCAGCAGTTCCGACACCGGCGGAAAGGGAGGGAAAATGCATCCGGACATGCGACGACCCCCGCCGGGGGGGAGAGCGGGGGTCGTCCCCACGGCCGACTCGGGGGGGGAGGAGTCGGACCGGGTTAGCACGGTCGCGAACGATCCGTGACTTCCATGGTGTACCCGAGGGCCCTCTCAGGCAAACCCACGCGCCACACCTTACGCCGAATGGGCTGCGCCTATGCTCAGGGACGTGGAAAACCACTTGTTGCCCCGTACAGCGGCCTTCTTCGACCTGGACAAGACGGTCATTGCGAAGTCGAGCACACTCACCTTCAGCAAGTCGTTCTACCAAGGCGGCCTGATCAACCGCAGGGCCGTACTGCGGACCGCGTACGCGCAGTTCGTGTTCCTCGCCGGCGGCGCGGATCACGACCAGATGGAGCGCATGCGCAAGTACCTGTCCGCGCTGTGCCGCGGGTGGAACGTCCAGCAGGTCAAGGAGATCGTCGCCGAGACGCTGCACGACCTGATCGACCCGATCATCTACGACGAGGCCGCCACGCTCATCGAGCAGCACCACTCCGCCGGCCGGGACGTCGTGATCGTGTCGACCTCGGGCGCCGAGGTGGTGGAGCCGATCGGTGAACTGCTCGGCGCCGACCGGGTCGTGGCCACCCGCATGGTGGTGGGCGACGACGGGTGCTTCACCGGTGAGGTGGAGTACTACGCGTACGGACCCACCAAGGCGGAGGCCGTCCGGCAGCTGGCCGCGTCCGAGGGCTACGACCTGGCACGCTGCTACGCCTACAGCGACTCGGTGACCGACGTCCCGATGCTGGAGGCCGTGGGGCATCCGCACGCCGTGAACCCGGACCGGGCGCTGCGCCGGGAGGCGCTGGCACGCGAGTGGCCGATCCTCGACTTCCACCGCCCGGTGCGGTTGAAGCAGCGGTTCCCGGCGTTCTCCGTCCCGCCGCGCCCCGCTCTCGTCGCGGCGGCCGCGATAGGTGCGGCGGCGGCCACTGCGGGCCTCGTCTGGTACGCCAGCAGGCGCCGCACGGTTGCCTGAACGTACCTATTTGCAGCGCGTTGCCCTCTACCGGTCCCGCCCGGCATTTCGACGTCCGTTTACTGCGCCTTTGAACCCAAAAGCAAAGAAGCGCGACCAGGACTTCCCCTCTCCGGGAAGCCGGAGTACAAAGGGTTTAAGCGGCCCGCGAGACCAAGGACATCCGCGAGGATCACCTTCAGAACGCTTCTGGCCCCACGGACCGAGCATGGAGACCACGCACCCACGCGACGTCGACCCGTCGATTACGGGCCAGCCGCACCAGGTGACGGGCAAAGACCCCGACCTGATGGGCACATATCGAGGACGCTTGGTAACGCGGTGGACATGCCAGCGGCGGTACGAGTATTCGTACCGCCGCATCTCTGTGCGAGGACAGGCTTCCCGGCCCGCGCGATCAGTGCCGCCGCTCAGGCCGCTCCGCGCTGAAGCGCCTCGCACACCGCCGTCGACTCGCGCGCGCCCAGCTCGACCGCGCGCCCGCAGTGGGTGATCCAGGCGGCCATGCCCTCCGGCGTGCCGGACACATAGCCCTCCAGCGCCCGCTGATAGGCGTCCCGGCCCAGCTCGGCGTGGCCGACCTCGGCGGCGCACACCGACTTGGGGTCCAGGCCGCTGCCGACCAGGACGATGCGTTCGGCCGTCCGCGCGACCAGACCGTTGTGGGAGGTGAAGGGGCGCAGCGCGAGCAGCTCGCCGTGCACCACGGCGGCCGTCACCAGCGCCGGCGCCGAACCGCCCGCGATGATCAGCTCGGCCAGTCCGTCCAGTCGGCCGTGCGCCTCCGCGGCGCTGGGCAGCGGGAGCCCGACCAGGGGCTCGTCGACCTGCTCACCCTCCTGCCGGGGACGGCCCACCTGCTCCGCCTTGTCGGCCGCCGCGACCAGGTGCAGCCGCGCCAGCACCCGCAGCGGCGACTGCCGCCAGATCGACAGCAGCTGGCCCGCCTCGGCCGTCAGCCGCAGCGCCGCGCCCACGGCGCGCGCCTCGTCGTCACCGCTGAAGTCGCTGCGCCGCCGCACCTCCTCGAGGGCCCAGTCCGCGCCGGACAGCGCCGCCGAGCCGCGGGCGCCGCGCAGGGCCGCCTCGGAGGTGATCTCGTTGCTGCGCCGCCGCATGACCCGGTGGCCGTAGACCCGGTCCACGGCCTTGCGTACGGACTCCACGGAGTCGGCCACACCGGGCAGGGAGCCCAGGGCCGCGAGGGGATCGGCGGTCGCGCCCGTCGTACTCATGAGTACGACCCTACGCACCCCGGACGCCCGCCCCACGAAGGAGTGGTCTTCTTCACGCCCGACCATGACGTACAGCTATCGGTCCACTACGCTTGGTGAACATGAAAATTGCTTTCGTTGGGAAGGGCGGGAGCGGAAAGACGACCCTGTCCTCCCTCTTCATCCGTCACCTCGCGGCCGACGGCGCTCCGGTCGTCGCGGTCGACGCCGACATCAACCAGCACCTCGGGGCGGCCCTGGGCCTGGACGAGGCGGAAGCGGCCGCCCTCCCCGCGATGGGCGAGAACCTGCGACTGATCAAGGACCACCTGCGCGGCGGCAACCCGCGCATCGCGTCCGCAGAGACGATGATCAAGACGACGCCGCCCGGTGAGGGCTCCCGCCTGCTGCGGGTGTGCGAGGACAACCCGGTCTACGACGCCTGCGCCCGGCCGGTGGAACTCGACGGCGGCGCCGTCCGTCTGATGGTCACCGGGCCCTTCACCGACGCCGACCTCGGGGTCGCCTGCTACCACTCCAAGACCGGCGCCGTGGAGCTCTGCCTGAACCACCTGGTGGACGGCCCCGACGAGTACGTCGTCGTCGACATGACGGCCGGCTCCGACTCCTTCGCGTCCGGCATGTTCACCCGCTTCGACATGACCTTCCTGGTGGCCGAGCCGACCCGCAAGGGGGTCTCCGTCTACCGCCAGTACAAGGAGTACGCCCGTGACTTCGGCGTGGCGCTGAAGGTCGTCGGCAACAAGGTGCAGGGCCCGGACGACCTGGACTTCCTCCGCGCGGAGGTCGGGGACGACCTGCTGGTGACCGTGGGCCACTCGGACTGGGTCCGGGCCATGGAGAAGGGCCGCCCGCCCCGCTTCGACCGTCTGGAGGAGTCCAACCGGCTCGCCCTGCGCACGCTGCGTGCCGCCGCCGACGCGACGTACGAGCTGCGGGACCCGGAGCGCTACACCCGGCAGATGGTGCACTTCCATCTGAAGAACGCCCAGTCGTGGGGCAACGAGCGCACCGGGGCCGACCTGGCGGCGCAGGTCGACCCCGGTTTCGTGCTCGGCGGGAGCGTCACCGCCGGCGCCTGACCCTCACTCCTTCGGCGCGGGGGAACCCGGTGCGCCCTTGGGGGCCGGCGCGGGGCCGGCGGCCAGGAAGGGCTTCCAGCCCTTCTTCGGCGCCTCCCCGACGCCCAGCGTGCGCAGCTTCGCCAACGTCGCCGGGTCCTGCGCGTCCAGCCAGTCGGCCAACTGCCGGAAGGAGACGCACCGCACGTCGGACTTGGTGCACACCGCCTCGACGACCTCTTCGACGGCCCGCATGTAGGCGCCGCCGTTCCAGGACTCGAAGTGGTTGCCGATGATCAGGGGTGCCCGGTTGCCGTTGTAGGCGCGCTCGAAGCCCTGGAGCAGGCCGTCCCGCATCTGGTCGCCCCACATCTCGTGCTTGGCGGGGTCGCCCTGGGTGGTGGTGCCGGACTGGTTGACCATGAAGTTGTAGTCCATGGTCAGCTGCTCGAAGGAGTGCCCGGGGAAGGGCACGAGTTGCATGGACAGGTCCCACAGCCCTTCCTTCTTGTCCGGCCAGACCTGGTTGTTGACGCCGCTGGTGTCGTAGCGGAAGCCCAGCTCCCGGGCGGCCTTCATGAAGTTCTTCTGCCCCTCCAGGCAGGGGGTGCGGGCCCCGATCAGCTCCTTGTCGTAGTCGAAGGGCAGCGGGGCCGCTTCCTTCATGCCGGTGTTGGTCTTCCAGGTCTTCACGAACTGCTTGGCCTGGGAGATCTCCTCCTTCCACTCGTCCACCGACCACTCCCCGACCCCGCCGGCGCTGCCGCAGAAGTGACCGTTGAAGTGGGTGCCGATCTCATTGCCCTCCATCCAGGCCAGCCGCAGCTGCTTCACGGTGTCCGCGATGCCCTGCTGGTCGTTGAAGCCGATGTCGGAGCGGCCCGGCGAGTGCTGCGGCGGGTGGTACAGGTCCCGCTTCTCCTCGGGAAGCAGGTACACGCCGCTCAGGAAGTACGTCATGGTCGCGTCGTTCTTCTTGGCGACCTTGCGGAAGTGGGAGAAGAGCTTCTGGCTGTCCTCACCCGCGCCGTCCCAGGAGAAGACCACGAACTGCGGTGGCTCCTCACCGGGCTTCAGCCGCTCGGGCCGGGGCAGGTGCGGCTGGGCGCCGGTGTACGCGGTGGAGCCGTCGCCGATCAGCTGGACGACGTTCTTCGGCGCGGGTGCCGGCTGCGCCTTCTCCTTCTCCGGTCCGCCGTCGCCGTCCGCGCCGGTTCCGCAGCCGGCGAGCGAGGCGAGGGAGACCGCGACGATCACGGTGCCCGTGGCGATCCTGTGGGTGGCGGCCATTCGCCCACCTTCTTCCTTCTCTCGGGCCGAGCCTGATGAGGGGCGTTGTGTGGTGCTGCGCCGGTCCTTGCCGACCGCGCCGTCAACGTCGCACGGAAAGAAGAAGGGAATTAATACGACAAGCCGATGAAATGGCTACTTCACTCCTCAGAGTGACTAGTGCCGCCATTTGCCCGGTAAGTCTATGCCAGCCCTTTACTCGCAATTACGCTCTGTTTACTGAGTGTTGCTTTATCCCGCCGTTCTGGGGCCGTGCCCCACGGCCGCGACCGCTCGCACCGAGCGGGGCCACCACGTCACGCGACCGCGCAGACCCGAAGGAGACGGGAGACCATGTCAGCCTGCGTTCCCCCGGGCACCACCGACTCGGCGCACACCGAGCGTGCCCATCCGCCGCACAGCCCGCCACCGCCCGGCCGTCGCCGGCGCTTCCGCATCGCGGGCGCCGACCTCTCGGCCGCGATCGCGGTGTTCCTCATCGCCCTCCCCCTGTCCCTCGGTATTGCCCTCGCCACCGGCGCACCGCTCCAGGCCGGCCTGGTCGCCGCGGCCGTGGGCGGACTCGTCGCCGGACGGCTCGGCGGCTCACCGCTCCAGGTGAGCGGACCGGCGGCGGGCCTCACCGTCGTCACCGCCGACCTCATCCAGCACTACGGATGGCGCACCACCTGCGCCGTCACCGTCTTCGCCGGCCTCGCCCAGCTCGGGCTCGGCTGTCTGCGGGTGGCTCGCGGCGCCCTCGCCGTGAGCCCCGCGATCGTGCACGGCATGCTCGCCGGTATCGGCGTCACCATCGCCGTCGCCCAGGTGCACATCGTGCTCGGGGGCGAGCCGCAGAGCTCCGTGCCCGACAACCTCCGCGCGCTCCCCGCCCAGTTGGCGCATCTGGACCCCGCGGCCCTGGCCGTGAGCGTGCTGGCCCTGGCCGTCCTGCTGCTGTGGCCCCGGCTGCCGGGCCGGGCCGGGCACCTGCTGCGCAAGATGCCGGCCGCGCTCGTCGCCGTCGCCACCGCCACCGCGGTCGCCGCGGCGGCAGGTCTGATCCTGCCCCTGGTGGACCTGCCGTCATGGCGCAGCCACGCCCTGGCCGGGCTGCCCGAGGGCCCGGTGCTCGGCCTCGTCGCGGCCGTGCTGACCACGACACTGGTGTGCAGCGTGCAGTCGCTGCTGGGCGCGGTGGCCGTGGACAAGCTGGCGGCCGCCCGGCCCGCCTCCCGGGACGTCGTCCGCTCCGACCTGGACCGGGAACTGCTGGGACAGGGCGCGGCCAACGTCGTCTCCGGCTCGCTCGGCGGCCTGCCCGTGGCGGGGGTCGCGGTCCGCAGCACCGCGAACGTCCACGCGGGCGCCGTCAGCCGGAACTCCACGATGGCACACGGCGTTCTGGTGGTGGCGGCCGCACTGCTCCTGGTCCCGCTGCTGGAGCTCATCCCGCTCGCCGCGCTGGCCGCCCTGGTCATGGCCGTCGGCATCCAGATGGTGTCCCTGCACCACATCCGGACGGTGACCCGCCACCGCGAGGTCATGGTCTACGCCGTGACCACCCTCGGCGTGGTGTCCTTCGGTGTGCTGGAGGGCGTGGCACTCGGCATCGCCGTGGCCGTCGGGGTGGCCCTGCACCGGCTCACCCGGACCCGGATCACGCACCGGGAGGAGGACGGGGTGCATCACGTCCACGTCCGCGGGCAGTTGACGTTCCTCGCGGTGCCACGGCTCAGCCGGGCGCTGCATCTCGTGCCGCAAGGCGCCGACGTGGTCGTGTCGTTGGACGGATCCTTCATGGACCACGCGGCGTACGAGACGCTGCAGGACTGGCAGAACACGCACACCGCGCGGGGCGGCACCGTGGAGATCACCGGCCGGCGCGCCGGGGTACGGATCGCCGAGCCCGCGGTCCTCACCTCCGGGCCCGCGGCCGGGGCGGACGCGGAAGCCGGCGGCACCGGTGACTGCCGCTGCCGCCCCTGGACGGCCTGGCGCAACCACCAGTGCGACCACCCGTCCTCCGGCCCGCCGGACACCGCGTCCTCGCCGGGTACGACGACCGCACGCGACCTCGCGACGGCATGGACCCACCCCGCGACGACCGGACCGGCACCGACGGCCTCCGACGGGACCGGCACCCTCGCCCCGGCCCGCGCGGGCGACACGGGCGGCAGCCAACTGGTGCGCGGGCTCAGCACGTTCCAGCGCAGGACGGCGCCCCTGGTCCGGGGGGAGCTGGCGCGACTGGCGCGCGAAGGGCAGCGGCCCTCGCAGCTCTTCCTCACCTGTGCCGACTCCCGCGTGGTCACGTCGATGATCACGTCCAGCGGCCCGGGCGACCTGTTCGTGGTGCGCAACGTCGGCAATCTCGTGCCGCCGCCCGGTACGGAGAGCGGCGACGACTCGGTGGCGGCCGCGATCGAGTACGCCGTCGAGGTGCTCGCGGTGCGCTCGATCACGGTGTGCGGGCACTCGGGGTGCGGCGCCATGCAGGCGCTGCTCGACTCCCGGCCCGCCGGCTCCGTCACCACGCCGCTGAGACGCTGGCTGCGGCACGGCGGGCCGAGCGTGGAGCGCCTGCGCGACGCCGGTGCGCCCGCACCGCGACTGACCGGGCGGGCCCCCGCCGACGACGTCGAGCGCCTCTGCCTTGCCAATGTGGTCCAGCAGCTGGAGCATCTGCGTGCCCACGAGTCGGTGGCCCACGCGCTGCGGGACGGGGCGCTGGAACTGCACGGGTTGTACTTCCATGTGGGTGAGGCCCAGGCGTATCTCCTCACCGAGCAGGGTGAGGACCGGGTGTTCGACCGGGTGCGGGACGTGGACCTGGTGGTGTGAGACACGGCCGGATGTGAGAGGCGTTACACCTCTTGAACCGGCTTGCTCCCCGCCCCGTGGGAAGAGGTGTCGGGCGCCCGCACAGGGCCCCGACAGGTCTAAACCAATTTCCCGTCGACCCTTGTCACCGCACCCCCGGGTCTGATGAGCTGTGGCCTGGGACACAACGGACACCCTGGGAAAGGCAGATGCCGTGAGCAATGAAAGCCTGGCCAACCTCCTGAAGGAGGAGCGACGCTTCGCGCCCCCCGCCGACCTGGCCGCCAACGCCAACGTCACCGCGGAGGCGTATGAACAGGCCAAGGCTGACCGGCTCGGCTTCTGGGCCGAGCAGGCCCGTCGGCTGACCTGGGCCAAGGAGCCGACCGAGACCCTCGACTGGTCGAACCCGCCGTTCGCCAAGTGGTTCCAGGACGGCGAGCTCAACGTCGCCTACAACTGCGTCGACCGGCACGTGGAGGCCGGGCACGGGGACCGGGTCGCAATCCACTTCGAGGGTGAACCGGGCGACAGCCGCGCCCTCACCTACGCCCAGCTCAAGGACGAGGTCTCCAAGGCCGCCAACGCCCTGCTGGAGCTCGGGGTTCGCAAGGGCGACCGGGTCGCCGTGTACATGCCGATGATCCCGGAGACCGCCGTCGCGATGCTGGCCTGCGCCCGCATCGGCGCCGCGCACTCCGTGGTCTTCGGCGGCTTCTCGGCCGACGCGCTCGCCACCCGTATCCAGGACGCCGACGCGCGCGTGGTCATCACCGCCGACGGCGGCTACCGGCGCGGCAAGCCGTCCGCGCTGAAGCCGGCCGTGGACGAGGCCGTCAGCCGGGTGGAGAGCGTCGACCACGTCCTCGTCGTCCGCCGCACCGGCCAGGACGTCGCCTGGACCGAGGGCCGCGACGTGTGGTGGCACGACGTGGTCGACCGGCAGAGCAGCGAGCACACCCCGGAGGCGTTCGGGGCCGAGCACCCGCTGTTCATCCTCTACACCTCGGGCACCACGGGTAAGCCGAAGGGCATCCTGCACACCTCCGGCGGCTACCTGACCCAGACGTCGTACACGCACTGGGCCGTGTTCGACCTCAAGCCGGAGACCGACGTCTACTGGTGCACCGCCGACGTCGGCTGGGTCACCGGGCACTCGTACATCGTCTACGGCCCCCTCGCCAACGGCGCCACCCAGGTCATGTACGAGGGCACCCCGGACACGCCGCACCAGGGCCGCTTCTGGGAGATCGTGCAGAAGTACGGCGTGACGATCCTCTACACGGCGCCCACCGCGATCCGGACGTTCATGAAGTGGGGCGACGACATCCCCGCGAAGTTCGACCTGTCGTCGCTGCGGGTGCTCGGTTCCGTCGGTGAGCCGATCAACCCCGAGGCCTGGATCTGGTACCGCAAGAACATCGGCGCGGACCGCACCCCGGTCGTCGACACCTGGTGGCAGACGGAGACCGGCGGCATCATGATCTCCCCGCTGCCGGGCGTGACCGCGGCCAAGCCGGGCTCCGCCCAGACCCCGCTGCCCGGCATCTCCGCCACCGTGGTGGACGACGAGGCCCGCGAGGTGCCCAACGGCGGCGGTGGCTACCTGGTGCTCACCGAGCCGTGGCCGTCGATGCTGCGCACCATCTGGGGCGACGACCAGCGGTTCATCGACACCTACTGGTCGCGCTTCGAGGGCAAGTACTTCGCCGGTGACGGCGCCAAGAAGGACGACGACGGCGACATCTGGCTGCTCGGCCGGGTCGACGACGTGATGCTGGTGTCCGGCCACAACATCTCGACCACGGAGGTCGAGTCCGCGCTGGTCTCCCACCCGTCGGTCGCCGAGGCGGCCGTGGTGGGCGCCGCGGACGAGACGACCGGCCAGGCGATCGTCGCCTTCGTGATCCTGCGGGGCACGGCGGCGGAGAGCGAGGGCCTGGTCGGCGAACTCCGCAACCACGTGGGCGCCACGCTGGGCCCGATCGCCAAGCCCAAGCGGATCCTGCCGGTGGCCGAGCTGCCGAAGACCCGCTCCGGCAAGATCATGCGCCGCCTGCTGCGGGACGTGGCGGAGAACCGCCAGCTCGGGGACGTCACCACGCTGACGGACTCCACGGTCATGGACCTCATCCAGACCAAGCTGCCGGCCGCGCCGAGCGAGGACTGACACACAGCCCGGGCGGGCGGGGCGGGTCGACCCCGCCCGCCCGCCCGGCCGCATGGGCAGGTCCTTCGCCCGTCATGTGAGGCGAGCCACGTCCGGGGTGCCCGGTCACCGCGAGGTGACGTCCTTCGCACGGGCGGTGACCTCGCGGCAGAGATCGCTGAACCGACGCTTTTCCGCAGGTCAGGGGCTCGTCCGCGTGTCCCGAGCCGTCTGACCGCACACTGCTGGCCCCGGTGCCTGACCGCGCCGGGGCCACAGGTGTTCCTGGTGCGGCCTCGGGGCACGTTAGCTACGCTAAAGAACACAACACGCTGTCTCATGGGGCGCCGGGAAGTCTGGTCGGCACGCGATTCGTGCTGCCCGCCAACCGAAGGACCACACTGTGAGCGCCCCCCGCACCCCCACCCCCCGCAAGGCTTTCGGACGCCTCTCCCTGCCCGAACGCAACTACGTCGCGGAGGCGCTGCGCACCGAGACCGTCGGCGGTGTACTGCTGCTGCTCGCCGCCGTCGCCGCGCTGGTCTGGGCGAACATACCCGCGCTGCACGACAGCTACGAGAGCGTCAGCGACTTCCACTTCGGTCCCGGGGCCATCGGGCTGGACCTGTCCGTGGCGCACTGGGCGGCCGACGGTCTGCTCGCGGTCTTCTTCTTCGTCGCCGGTATCGAGCTCAAGCGTGAGCTCGTCGCCGGTGACCTGCGCGATCCGAAGGCCGCCGCGCTCCCGGTCGTCGCCGCCCTGTGCGGCATGGCCGCGCCGGCGCTGGTCTACGCGGTCACCAGCGGTGTGGGCGGCGGCTCCCTCGCCGGCTGGGCCGTGCCCACCGCCACCGACATCGCGTTCGCGCTGGCCGTGCTCGCCGTCATCGGCACCTCCCTGCCCAGCGCGCTGCGCGCCTTCCTGCTCACCCTCGCCGTCGTGGACGACCTGTTCGCGATCCTGATCATCGCCGTCTTCTTCACCGACCAACTGAACTTCGCTGCGCTGGCCGGTGCGGTGGTGGGCCTGCTGGTCTTCTGGCTGCTGCTGCGCAAGGGCGTGCGCGGCTGGTACGTGTACGTGCCGCTGGCCCTGGTGATCTGGGGGCTGATGTACAACAGCGGCATCCACGCCACCATCGCCGGTGTCGCGATGGGCCTGATGCTGCGCTGCCACCGCCACGAGGGCGAGAAGCAGTCCCCCGGCGAGCACATCGAGCACCTGGTCCGGCCGCTGTCGGCGGGCCTCGCGGTCCCGCTGTTCGCCCTGTTCAGCGCCGGGGTCGCGATCTCCGGCGACGCGCTCGCGAAGGTATTCACCCAGCCCGAGACGCTGGGCGTGGTCCTCGGTCTGGTCCTCGGCAAGACGCTTGGCATCTTCGGCGGCACCTGGCTGACGGCCCGCTTCACGCGCGCCTCGCTCAGCGACGACCTGGCCTGGCCGGACGTGTTCGCCGTGGCGACGCTCGCCGGCATCGGTTTCACCGTGTCGCTGCTCATCGGGGAGCTCGCCTTCGAGGACGACGCGACGATGACGGACAGCGTGAAGGCCGCCGTCCTCACCGGTTCGCTGATCGCCACCGTCGTGGCCACCGTCCTGCTCAAGATCCGCAACGCCAGGTACCGCAGGCTGGCCGAGGAAGAGGAGCGGGACGAGGACCTCAGCGGTGTGCCGGACGTCTACGAGCAGGACGACCCGGAGTACCACCTGCGCATGGCCGAGCTCCTGGAGAAGAAGGCCGCGAAGCACCGGCGACTCGCCCGGGAGAAGGCAGCCGAACGTGACGCGCTTGCCGAAGTGCCGGGCGGGGCAGGCGATCGGCACGACGGTCCGGCATGATCTGACGAGACGGTACAAAAGACGGGACCGTCCCGCGCAGGCACGACGGACGTACGCGACGCGTACGCAGAAGAGGGAGACCGCGATGAGCGCACCCGACGGCAGCCCGGTCGGCGCCGAACGCAGCATCGGCCAGCTGTTCGCCTCGGCGACGGCGGAGATGTCGGCCCTGGTGCACGACGAGATCGCGCTGGCGAAGGCTCAGCTCAGGCAGGACGTGAAGCGGGGCGCGACCAGCGGCGGCGCGTTCATGGCGGCGGGTGTGCTGCTGCTGTTCTCCCTGCCGATGCTGAACTTCGCCCTGGCGTACGGCATCCGCACCTGGAGCGGCTGGAACCTCGGGTGGTGCTTCCTGCTGTCCTTCGCGGCGAACTGCATCGTCGCCGGCCTCCTCGCGTTGATCGGCGTCACCTTCGCCAAGAAGGCCAAGAAGGGCCGCGGCCCGCAGAAGGTCGCCGCCTCGATGAAGGAGACGGCCGGCGTCCTGCAGAAGGCCAAGCCGCATCCGCGTCCCGCCCTGCCGGAGAACCGGGGCCCCGAGGCCATCGAGGCTGTGGCACGCTCGTCCTCATGACGGACCCCGCCACTCCTTGGGCGCAACCAGCCTCGGCCGTACGCCTGGACATCCCGGGCGGCCCGGGACTCATCCACCGGGACGTCGCCGCCAACGGCGCCCGTTTCCACATCGCGGAGCTCGGCGACGGCCCGCTGGTGCTGCTGCTGCACGGCTTCCCCCAGTTCTGGTGGACGTGGCGGCACCAGCTGACGGCGCTCGCCGACGCCGGTTTCCGGGCCGTCGCCATGGACCTGCGGGGTGTCGGCGGCAGCGACCGCACCCCGCGCGGTTACGACCCGGCGAACCTCGCGCTGGACATCACCGGTGTGATCCGCTCCCTGGGCGAGCCGGACGCGGCGCTGGTCGGCCACGACCTTGGCGGCTACCTGGCCTGGACGGCCGCGGCCATGCGTCCCAAGCTCGTACGGCGGCTGGCGGTGTCCTCGATGCCGCACCCGAGGCGCTGGCGCTCCTCGATGCTCGCCGACGCCCGGCAGACCGCCGCCCAGTCGCACGTCTGGGGGTTCCAGCGGCCGTGGGTCCCGGAGCGCCGGCTCACCGCGGACGACGGGGCGCTGGTGGCACGGCTCATCCAGGACTGGTCCGGGCCGCAGCCGCCCGACGAGAAGGCCCTGGAGATCTACCGGCGGGCCATGTGCATCCCGTCCACCGCGCACTGCTCGATCGAGCCGTACCGCTGGATGGTGCGGTCGCTGGCGCGCCCCGACGGCATCCAGTTCAACCGCAGGATGAAGCGCCCGGTGCGGGTGCCGACCCTGCATCTGCACGGCTCGCTGGACCCCGTGGTGCGTACGCGCAGCGCGGCGGGCTCGGGCGCGTACGTCGAAGCGCCGTACCGGTGGCGGCTGTTCGACGGGCTGGGGCACTTCCCGCACGAGGAGGACCCGGTCAGCTTCTCGACGGAACTGATCAACTGGCTGAAGGATCCCGAGCCGGATCGGTGACCGTACGGACGCTCTCGGTACCCGTCACACCCCCGCAGCCTGAGCGCTTGTCCTACGAACGCCAATTGCCTGACGCATAGGCCAATTGGCGGCCCCTCAGGCGGTTATGGACCTTGGGGCGGGGGCACACGTCGGTGTATGGGCTGGACGCACGACTACAGTGACGCAAGCCGCAATCGCCGCTCGGCGAGCGGTATGGGTTCCCACCAGCGAGGCGGTGCACCACAGATGGCAGCTACGGACCTCAGGGTCGGAATCCCGCGCATCCTCCGCCGCCGTGCGCGCTGGGTCTCGGTCCGACTGCGTCACCCGCGCGGCTGACGGCCCGTCCGGTCCTCTCGTCCGGGCCACCGGTCCGGCAGCACCCGCTCAGAGCGCGCACTTGTCGCTGTCCACCTGCTGGCCGGCGGTACGGCCCTCGGCGATGTCCTCGCGGATCTCGTCGACGGTGAGCGCGTATCCCGTCTCGGCGTCGTCCAGCGACTTCGCGAAGACCACGCCGTAGACCTCGCCCTCCGGGGTGAGGAGCGGGCCGCCGGAGTTGCCCTGACGGACCGTCGCGAACAGCGAGTACACGTCGCGGCGCACCGTGCCGCGGTGGTAGATGTCGGGGCCGTTGGCCGTGATGCGGCCCCGCAGCCGCGCCGCGCGGACGTCGTACGCGCCGTTCTCCGGGAAGCCGGCGACGATGGCGCTGTCCCCGCTGCTCGCGTCCTCCGTGGCGAACCGCAGCGCGGGCGCGTCCAGATCGGGTACGTCGAGCACGGCGATGTCGCGCTCCCAGTCGTACAGGACGACCGTCGCGTCGTACTTCCTGCCCTCGCCGCCTATCTGCACGACCGGCTCGTCGACGCCACCCACCACATGGGCGTTGGTCATGACGCGCCGGTCGTCGAAGACGAAGCCGGTGCCCTCCAGGACCTTGCCGCAGCTCGTCGCGGTACCCGTCACCTTGACGATGGATCGCTGCGCGCGGAGCGCCACGGGGCTGCCCGCGAGCGCCGGGTCCGGCGGGCGGACGTCGGTGATGGGCTCGTTGGCGAACGGACTGAAGACCTGCGGGAAGCCGTTCTGCGCGAGGACGGAGGAGAAGTCGGCGAACCAGATGTCGGCCTTGTCCGGCAGCGCCCGGGAGACACCGAGCAGCACCTTGGAGCCGCGCACCTCCTTGCCGAGCGTCGGCAGTGTCGTCCCCGCCAGGGCGGAGCCGATCAGCCAGGCGACCAGGAGCATCGCGACGACGTTGACCAGGGCCCCGCCGGTGGCGTCCAGCGCCCGGGCCGGTGACCAGGTGATGTGGCGGCGCAGCTTGTTGCCGAGATGCGTGGTCAGGGCCTGGCCGACGGAGGCGCAGACTATGACGATCACGACCGCGACGACGGCGGCGGCGGTGCTCACCTCGGAGTTCTCCGTCATCGCGTCCCAGATGACGGGCAGTGCGTAGACGGCGACCAGTCCGCCGCCGAGGAAGCCGATCACCGACAGGATGCCGACGACGAAGCCCTGGCGGTAGCCGACCACGGCGAACCACACGGCGGCCACCAGCAACAGGATGTCCAGCACGTTCACCGATTCAAGCCTCGCCTTGTCCTACGCAGCACGGCGCCCACCCTGTCACGCCCGCCAGTCCAGCGGGACCTGCTTGTCCCGATCCCAGGGACGCTCCCAGCCCGCGAAGTGCAGCAACCGGTCGATGACGCCCGCGGTGAACCCCCATACGAGGGCCGATTCGACCAGGAATGCCGGTCCGTGGAAGCCGCTGGGGTGGATCGCGGTCACACGGTTGTCCGGGTGGGTGAGATCGGCCACGGGCACGGTGAACACCCGCGCCGTCTCGTTCGGGTCGACGACGCCGACCGGGCTGGGCTCGCGCCACCAGCCGAGCACGGGCGTGACGACGAAGCCGCTGACGGGGATGTAGAGCTTCGGCAGCACGCCGAAGAGCTGCACGCCGGACGGGTCGAGCCCGGTCTCCTCCTCGGCCTCGCGCAGCGCCGCGCGCAGCGGTCCGTCGCCCTGCGGGTCGCCGTCCTCCGGGTCGAGGGCACCGCCGGGGAACGACGGCTGGCCGGCGTGCGAGCGCAGCGAGGTCGCCCGCTCCATGAGCAGCAGCAGGGGGCCGCGCTCGTCCTCGCCGAAGAGGATGAGGACGGCGGACTGCCTCCCCGAGCCGTCCCCCGGCGGCAGGAAGCGGCTGAGCTGCTTCGGCGCGATCGTCTCGGTCACGCCGGCCACCGGGTCCAGCCACGCGGGCAGCCCGTCCCTGCTGAGGGTCACCGGACCCCCCTGCGTCCCGCTCGCGCGCGTCATACCCACCCCCGTCGTCCTGCCCCGTCCCACGGGTCCAACGCCCGGCGGCCCCGGGATCGTTCCGCAGGCCACGCGGGTGCCCGCCGTGCCGTCATCCGGCCCCCAGCGGCGGGGCGGGCCGGCCGCCGGCGTCCAGATACGCCTGCGGGGGCTTCAGGCGCTGACCCGGCTGACCTGCCTTCTCGTACTTCAGCAGCTTCCGCGCCTTCTCCGGGTCCGTCTCGCCCTCGCCGTACGCCGGGCAGAGCGGGGCGATCGGGCAGGCGCCGCAGGCCGGCTTGCGGGCGTGGCAGATGCGGCGGCCGTGCCAGATGACGTGGTGGGACAGGTCGGTCCAGTCACTCCTGGGGAACAGCGCGCCGACCGCCGCCTCGATCTTGTCGGGGTCGGTCTCCTCGGTCCAGCGCCAGCGGCGCACCAGGCGCTGGAAGTGGGTGTCGACGGTGATCCCGGGGCGCCCGAAGGCGTTGCCGAGCACGACGAACGCGGTCTTGCGGCCCACGCCGGGCAGCTTGACCAGGTCTTCCAGGCGGCCCGGCACCTCCCCGCCGAACTGCTCGACGAGCGCCTTCGACAGCCCGATGACCGACTTGGTCTTGGCGCGGAAGAAGCCGGTGGGGCGGAGGATCTCCTCCACCTCCTCCGGGTTGGCGGCGGCCAGGTCCTCGGGGGTGGGGTACTTCGCGAACAGTCCGGGCGTCGTCTGGTTGACGCGCAGGTCGGTCGTCTGGGCCGACAGCACGGTGGCGACGACGAGTTGGAAGGGGTTCTCGAAGTCCAGCTCGGGGTGGGCGTACGGGTAGACCTCGGCGAGCTCGCGGTCGATCCGGCGCGCCCGCCGCACCAGTGCGGTGCGCGATTCGCCCCGCGGGTGCGGGTCGACGGTCCTGGCAGGCGCGGCCGACACCGCGGCGGTGGCCTTCTTGGGCGCGACAACCTGTTTCTTGGGAGCGGGCGCCTTCTTGAGGGGGGCAGCTTTCTTGGCGGCGGGCGTCTTCTTGGCGGCGGGCGCCTTCTTGGCAACCGCGGCCTTCTCGACGGACGCCGCCTTCTTCGCAGAGACGGCCTTCTCGACGGACGCCGCCTTCTTCGCAGAGACGGCCTTCTTGGCGGGGTTCGCCTTCTCAGCATGCGCGGGCTTCTGGGCCACGGCCTTCTTGGCGGCGGGCGCCTTCTTGGCGGGCGGCGCCTTCCCGGCGGACGGCGCCTTCTTCGGCAGGTCCGCTCCCTCGCCGACGCTCGCCTCCTTGCCGGCCGCCCTCTTGGCGGGAGCCTTCTTCGCGGCGGCCTTCTTGGCCGCACCCTCGGTCGCTCCCGCGCGGCCCCGGCCGGACGTCCTCACGTCGTCCGGCGTCGCGGCCCCCCGCGACGCCGACCGCTTCGCCGCTTTCACCGTTTCCCTACCACCATCGGAGCCCTGTTCGCCCACAGCGGAATCACGACCTGAACTCACCCGCGCAGCCCCCTCGGCCTGTGCTCTCACCGGCGATTTGGACACCCGGCCAGCCTACGACCCGACACGGACATCCGCCCCGGACCCCGAAGATCGGCGTCCAATTGGACCCCTGCCGCTTACCCCGGCCGACCCGTGCGGCATCCTTGTGACAGATCACACTGTTTGGACCGTCCGGCAAAATGGGAACCACGGTCCCCTGGCACGTTGGGGAACAAGATCCCCTGAGCAGGTCGACAAGGAGAGTACTCGTGGACGACGTTCTGCGGCGGAACCCGCTTTTCGCGGCGCTCGATGACGAGCAGGCCGCGGAGCTTCGCGCCTCCATGAGTGAGGTGACCCTGGCACGGGGCGACTCACTTTTCCACGAGGGCGACCCCGGCGACCGCCTGTACGTGGTCACCGAGGGCAAGGTGAAGCTGCACCGCACCTCCCCCGACGGCCGCGAGAACATGCTCGCCGTGGTCGGCCCGGGCGAGCTGATCGGTGAGCTGTCCCTGTTCGACCCGGGACCGCGCACCGCGACCGCCACGGCACTCACCGAGGTGAAGCTGCTGGGCCTGGGCCACGGCGACCTGACGCCCTGGCTGAGCGCCCGCCCCGAGGTGGCCACGGCGCTGCTGCGGGCCGTCGCCCGCCGCCTGCGCAAGACCAACGACGCCATGTCCGACCTGGTCTTCTCCGACGTTCCGGGCCGTGTCGCACGCGCCCTGCTCGACCTGTCCCGCCGCTTCGGCGTGCAGTCCGAGGAAGGCATCCACGTGGTGCACGACCTCACGCAGGAGGAGCTGGCCCAGCTGGTCGGCGCGTCCCGCGAGACGGTCAACAAGGCCCTGGCGGACTTCGCCCAGCGCGGCTGGCTCCGTCTGGAAGCCCGCGCGGTGATCCTCCTCGACGTGGAACGCCTCGCCAAGCGCTCCCGCTGACGCCTCATCTCAGAACCACCTCCGCGCCCCCACGGCCCCCGGCCTGTGGGGGTGCGGGTGTGTCCGGGGGCAGGCCGCGGGTGTGTCCGGGGCACGGCACGCAAGGCGGGCCGCGTCAGAGGATGCCGTGCTCCTTCAGATACTCCAGCTGCGCGCGCACGGAGAGCTCCGCGGCCGGCCACAGGGAGCGGTCGACGTCGGCGTAGACGTGGGCGACGACCTCGGACGGGGTGCGGTGGCCGTCCTCGACGGCCGTCTCCACCTGGGCGAGCCGGTGGGCGCGATGGGCGAGGTAGTACTCCACGGCACCCTGCGCGTCCTCCAGCACCGGACCGTGCCCGGGCAGCACCGTGTGGACGCCGTCGTCGACCGTGAGCGACCTGAGCCGGCGCAGGGTGTCCAGGTAGTCGCCGAGGCGGCCGTCGGGATGGGCCACGACGGTCGTGCCGCGCCCCAGCACGGTGTCGCCGGTGAGGACCGCCCGGTCCGCCGGCAGGTGGAAGCACAGGGAGTCCGCCGTGTGCCCCGGGGCCGGGACGACCCGCAGCTCCAGGCCGCCGACGGTGACGACGTCCCCGGCGGCCAGCCCCTCGTCGCCGAGCCGGAGCGCCGGGTCCAGGGCGCGGACCTTCGTGCCGGTCAGCTCTGCGAACCGGGCGGCGCCCTCGGCGTGGTCGGGGTGACCGTGCGTCAGGAGGGTGAGGGCCACCCGCTTGCCCGCCTGCTCGGCGGTGCCGATGACGTGCCGCAGGTGCCCGTCGTCCAGCGGTCCCGGGTCGACGACGACGGCGAGGTCCGAGTCCGGCTCGGAGAGGATCCAGGTGTTGGTGCCGTCCAGGGTCATCGCCGACGGGTTGGGCGCGAGCACGTTGACGGCGCGCGCGGTGGCGGGGCCGGTGAGGACGTCGCCGCGCGGCTGGCCGGGGAGGGTGTTGGCGTCCGTCATGCGGGGGCTCCCCCGGTCGGGATGTGCTTGGTGAACTCGTCGTGCCCCGGCCAGGAGAGGACGATCTCGCCGTCCACCAGGCGCGCGGAAGCCAGCACCGGCGTGAGGTCCCGCGCGGGCGCCGCGTCGAGCGCCTCCGCCGACGTGCCGTACCCCGTGAGCTGGCGCAGGGTCGCGATCGTCGGGGGCATCATCAGCAGTTCACCCCGGTCGTACGCGGCCGCCGCCTCGCGCGGGGTGATCCACACCGTGCGGTCGGCCTCCGTGGAGGCGTTGCGGGTGCGCTGGCCCTCGGGGAGCGCGGCGACGAAGAACCAGGTGTCGTAGCGGCGGGGCTCGAACTCGGGGGTGATCCAGCGGGTCCAGGCGCCGAGCAGGTCCGAGCGCAGCACCAGCCCGCGCCGGTCGAGGAACTCCGCGAAGGACAGCTCCCGTGCGACGAGCGCGGCCCGGTCGGCCTCCCAGTCCGGGCCGGTGGTGTCGCCGACCACGGAGTCGGGGGCGGGCCCGGCCAGCAGCACGCCGGCCTCCTCGTACGTCTCCCGTACGGCCGCGCAGACGATCGCCTGGGCCACCGCCCGGTCGACGCCGAGCCGGTCGGCCCACCAGTCGAGGGAGGGGCCGGCCCAGCGGACGTGCCGGTCGTCGTCGCGCGGGTCGACGCCGCCGCCGGGGTAGGCGTACGCGCCGCCCGCGAACGCCATGGACGTACGGCGGCGCAGCATGTGCACGGCGGGTCCGTCGGCGGTGTCCTTGAGGAGCATGACGGTGGCCGCCCGCTTCGGCGTGACGGGAGTCAGCTCACCGCTCGCGAGCGCCCTGATCCGCTCGGGCCACTCCGGCGGGTACCACTGCCCGCCAGCCTGCGCATTCGCCATGGCCGGAGGCTATCCCGAGACGCCCGGATGTTCGAGTGCCCCTCGGGACGGGCGGGGAGCACGGGCCCGGGGCGGCCGTCGTCACCCGCCCGGAGCAGCGGGCCCGGACGGCCGTCGCCCCGGCCGAGGTGGCCACGGCCGGGGCGACGGTACGTACGAAGGGAACGCGCGCGGGGCGCTCCGGAGGGCTACGCCTCCGTGAGCTCCACCTGCATCTCGACCTCGACCGGGGCGTCCAGCGGCAGGACCGCGACACCCACCGCGCTGCGGGCGTGGACGCCCTTGTCGCCGAGCACCTCGCCCAGGAGTTCGCTCGCGCCGTTCACCACGGCGGGCTGGCCGGTGAAGTCCGCGGCGGAGGCGACGAAGCCGACGACCTTCACCACGCGCGCCACGCGGTCCAGGTCACCGACGACGGACTTGACCGCGGCGAGCGCGTTCAGCGCGCAGGTGCGGGCCAGGTCCTTGGCCTCATCCGCGGTGACCTCCGCACCGACCTTGCCGGTCGTCGGAAGCTTGCCGTCCACCATCGGCAGCTGGCCGGAGGTGAACACGTAGCGACCCGAGGTGACGGCCGGCTGGTACGAGGCGAGCGGCGGGACGACCTCCGGCAGGCTCAGGCCCAGCTCGGCAAGCCTGGTCTCGACGACGCCGCTCATGCCTGCTTCTCGCGCTTCAGGTAGGCCACCAGCTGCTCGGGGTTGTTCGGCCCGGGCACGACCTGGACGAGCTCCCAGCCGTCCTCGCCCCAGGTGTCCAGAATCTGCTTCGTCGCGTGGACGAGCAGCGGCACAGTCGCGTATTCCCACTTGGTCATGCGGCCGACTCTAGCCGCTGCCGCGACCGCCTCCCGCGCCGCCGTCACACGGCACGGGACGAGGGCGCGGGGCGGCACGGGACGAGGGCGCGGGGCGGCACACCAGGCCGCGAACAGCACCCGGAGCCGCCACTGCGCGCGGCAAGCATTTAGGCTCGAAGACGTGAGCAGGCTCCAGGTCGTGAGTGGCAAGGGCGGAACCGGCAAGACCACGGTGGCCGCCGCTCTGGCGCTGGCCCTGGCCGAGGAGGGGAAGCGGACGCTTCTCGTCGAGGTCGAGGGCCGGCAGGGCATCGCGCAGCTCTTCGAGACGCAGGCGCTGCCGTACGAGGAGCGGAAGATCGCCGTCGCTCCTGGGGGCGGGGAGGTGTACGCCCTCGCCATCGACGCCGAACTGGCCCTTCTGGACTACCTCCAGATGTTCTACAAACTGGGCAGCGCCGGCCGCGCCCTGAGGAAACTCGGCGCGATCGACTTCGCCACCACCATCGCGCCCGGCGTCCGGGACGTCCTGCTCACCGGCAAGGCGTGCGAGGCGGTGCGGCGCAAGGAGCGGAACGGCCGGTTCGTCTACGACTACGTCGTGATGGACGCCCCGCCGACCGGCCGCATCACCCGCTTCCTCAACGTCAACGACGAGGTGGCCGGGCTCGCCAAGATCGGCCCGATACACAATCAGGCGCAGGCGGTCATGCGGGTGCTGAAGTCGCCGGAGACGGCCGTGCACCTGGTGACCCTGCTGGAGGAGATGCCGGTGCAGGAGACCGCGGACGGTATCGCGGAGCTGCGCGCGGCCAGTCTGCCGGTGGGGCGGGTGATCGTGAACATGGTGCGTCCGCAGGTGCTGGACGCGGACGCCCTGGAACTCGTCGGGTCCGTCCCCCGTTCCTCCGTCGCACGGTCGCTGTCGTCCGCCGGTCTGGGCGGCGCACGGCGCGGCGGCCACGCCGAGCGGCTGGTGGAGCCGCTGCTCGGGCAGGCGGAGGAGTACGCCGAGCGGTACGCGCTGGAGACCGAGCAGCGGGCCGTGCTGGCGGACCTGGGGATGCCGTTGCACGAACTGCCTCTGCTGGCGGAGGGGATGGACCTGGCCGGGCTGTACGCGCTGGCGCGGAAGCTGCGCGGACAGGGCGTCTCGTGACCGGCCGCACGACGCGGACGGTCGTGACCGGTCGCATGGCGCGGACGGCCGTGACCGGCCGCCGTACGGCCCGGTCGCCGCTCGCCGAGCGTTCCTGTCGCACCCGCCCGCACCGCCGTCACCGCCGTATCGGCCCCGTCACGAGTCGGATCCACCGGAAGCAGGGGATGTCATGAGTCGTCGTCCGGAACCGGCGCAGGCGGACGACCCGGTCCGTCACCACCTCTCGCACACCCTCTCCCTCGACATCGACCCGCTGATCGAGAACCCGGACACCCGGATCGTGGTGTGCTGCGGCTCGGGCGGTGTCGGCAAGACGACCACCGCCGCGGCCCTGGGTCTGCGCGCGGCCGAGCGGGGCCGCAAGGTGGTGGTCCTCACCATCGACCCCGCGCGCCGCCTCGCCCAGTCCATGGGTATCGACTCCCTCGACAACACCCCGCGCCGGGTGAAGGGCGTCGACGACTCCGCGGGCGGCGAGCTGCACGCGATGATGCTCGACATGAAGCGCACCTTCGACGAGATCGTCGAGGCGCACGCGGACCCGGAGCGGGCCGCCGCGATTCTGGGCAACCCCTTCTACCAGTCGCTCTCCGCGGGCTTCGCCGGCACGCAGGAGTACATGGCGATGGAGAAGCTGGGACAGCTGCGGTCCCGTGACGAGTGGGACCTCATCGTGGTCGACACCCCGCCGTCCCGTTCCGCGCTGGACTTCCTGGACGCGCCCAAGCGGCTCGGTTCCTTCCTCGACGGCAAGCTCATCCGGGTGCTGCTGGCGCCGGCCAAGGTCGGCGGCCGTGCGGGGATGAAGTTCCTGAACGTCGGGATGTCGATGATGACCGGCGCGCTGGGCAAGGTGCTGGGCGGTCAGCTGCTGAAGGACGTACAGACCTTCGTGGCCGCGATGGACTCGATGTTCGGCGGGTTCCGTACCCGCGCGGACGCCACGTACAAGCTGCTCCAGGCGCCCGGGACGGCCTTCCTGGTGGTGGCGGCCCCGGAGCGGGACGCGCTGCGCGAGGCCGCCTACTTCGTGGAGCGGCTGGCCGCGGAGGACATGCCGCTGGCCGGTCTGGTGCTCAACCGGGTGCACGGCAGCGGCGCCGACCGGCTGTCGGCCGAGCGGGCGCTGGCCGCCGCGGAAAATCTTGAGGACTCCCGCATTGTGGATCAGGGGGACGGGAAAGCTGGACTTCGTAACTCTCCCGACACGTACGGCAGTTCAGAATCACCCGCGCGTAACGTCACCGACGGAGGCTCCCCCGCCACCGAGGACGGTACCGGCGCGGCTCCCGACCATCCGGCAGCGGACGGCGACGCGGACGCGGAGCGGTCCGTGGACCGTCTCACCGCGGGCCTGCTGAGGCTGCACGCCGAGCGCATGCAGCTGCTCTCGCGCGAGCAGCGCACGCGTGACCGCTTCACCGCGCTGCACCCCGAGGTGGCGGTGGCCGAGGTGGCCGCCCTGCCCGGGGACGTGCACGACCTCGCGGGGCTGCGGGACATCGGCGAGCGGCTCGCGGCCGGGCGACCGGAGCTGCCGGAAACGCCCTGACGTGACGCGAAGCGTCCCGTTACGCGGCACGGCAGGAAGGGGCGTAGGCACGGCACGCAGGCACCACGAGAAACGGAACGTCACGCACGTACGGCGACGCACTCGTCGGCGCCGGTCCGCGCCCCGTTCCGCACTCGCGCGCGAGGAGGCGCGACAAAGGCGGGGCGCACCCCCACCGGCGCGGGGCACCCGGCACTCCACGGGCCTACGGTCGGACCCGAAGTCGCATGACCCCCCGCCCCAGTGGCCCCAAAGCCCCATGACCCCATGGCGCCATGGCCTGGTGGCTGATCGCCAAGACCCCTGACCCCGAGGGACCGCGTGGACCCGGTCACGGAACCGGGCACGCGCCGTGGACCCTCGAAAGCTCTCAGCTCACCGCGGCGTAGTCCTGGAAGACCTCGTCGTCGCTGAGCGGCACGACGCCCGTGCCGCGCTCGTACTCCGAGCGCGCGGTCTCCAGCAGCCGGCGCCAGGAGGTCACGGTCGGCCGCCGGCGCAGCAGCGCGCGGCGCTCACGCTCCGTCATGCCTCCCCACACGCCGAACTCGACGCGGTTGTCGAGCGCGTCGGCCAGGCACTCGGTACGCACCGGGCAGCCGGTGCACACCGCCTTGGCCCTGTTCTGCGCTGCTCCCTGAACGAACAGTTCATCCGGATCGGTAGTGCGGCAGGCAGCCTGCGCACTCCAGTCGGTAACCCAGCCCATACCGGCGCCGTCCTCTCCCGAATCGAGGCTCCCCCACGGCGGCAGCGGCATATTCACCGCCGCCAGTTGAGGACGTTACGGAAGGTGGACACAGCGCAACACCCCCAGCGGGCCCAATCTTGAATGGTCCGAACGGACTATGGGTAAGCGGCAGATCACCCGGGGGAGTGAGGGGGCGACATGCGGGACCAAACGGGCGTATAGGGGTAGTTCAGTTACGTCACAACGGGCACCGCGTGACACACGAGGCGATCCGGACACGGTCTCCACGCTTCTCAACTGAACTCATATGAAGAAAGTCGAGAGGATCCGGAACGATTCGGGGTCGCCGGACGTAT
The DNA here is from genome assembly GCF_000527195.1 of Streptomyces sp. CNH189. Taxonomy (NCBI): domain Bacteria; kingdom Bacillati; phylum Actinomycetota; class Actinomycetes; order Kitasatosporales; family Streptomycetaceae; genus Streptomyces; species Streptomyces sp. CNH189. Next base: position 89,726 of record NZ_AZUS01000012.1, on the reverse strand, counting down.
TGATACGTGGCCTCACTGCTGTGACAGTTGAGTGCAGCTTAGGCCAAGGCATATACGCTTGTCCGGCGAATGAGAACGTAGGCTGCTCCCATGCCAAAGAAGCGCTCGGGCGGTGGTCTGTCCTCCACGCAGCAGGCCGCCAAGTTCCTCGGTGTCAGTGTCCTCGCGGGGGCCGTCATGGCCGGCATCGCACTGCCCGCCGTGGGCGCGCTGGGCCTCGCGGCGAAGGGTTCGGTCGAGAGCTTCGACGAGCTCCCGGCCAATCTGAAGACGCCGCCGCTGAGCCAGCGCACCACCATCCTCGACGCCGACGGCGGCCTCATCGCCACCGTCTACTCGCGCGACCGCACGGTGGTCGACCTCAAGGACATCTCGCCGCACTTGCAGAAGGCGATCGTGGCCATCGAGGACTCCCGCTTCTACCAGCACGGGGCGGTCGACCTGAAGGGCGTGCTGCGCGCGCTCAACAAGAACGCCCGCAGCGGTGAGGTCTCCGAGGGCGCCTCCACGCTCACCCAGCAGTACGTGAAGAACGTCTTCGTCGAGGAGGCGGGCGACGACCCGACGAAGGTCGCGCAGGCCACCCAGCAGACCATCGGCCGCAAGATCCAGGAACTGAAGTACGCGATCCAGGTCGAGGAGGAGCTGGGCAAGAAGAAGATCCTCGAGAACTACCTGAACATCACGTTCTTCGGCCAGCAGGCCTACGGTGTCGAGGCCGCCGCCCAGCGTTACTTCTCGAAGCCCGCCAAGGACCTCAACCTCCAGGAGTCGGCCCTTCTCGCCGGCATCGTCCAGTCGCCGAGCCGCTACGACCCGGTGAACGACGAGGCGGAGGCGAAGAAGCGACGCAACGTCGTCCTCCAGCGGATGGCCGAGGTCGGCGCCGTCTCGACGGAGGAGGCCGCCGAAGCGGCGAGGCAGCCTCTCGGGCTCAAGGTCAGCAAGCCGCAGAACGGTTGCACCACTGCGGTCAAGGGTGCCGGCTTTTTCTGCGCCTACGTCAGGAACGTCTTCCTCAACGACCCGGTCTTCGGCAAGGACAAGCAGACCCGCGCGAAGCTGTGGAACCGCGGCGGCCTCACCATCCGCACCACGCTCGACCCGCAGGCCCAGAAGTCCGTGCAGGAGTCGTTGAAGGACCACGTCAACAAGAGCGACGAGGTGGCCGCCGCGGCCACCCTCGTGGAGCCCGGCACCGGCAAGATCGTGGCGATGGGGCAGTCGAAGCCGTACGGCTCCAACCCCAAGGAGAACGAAACCGAGATCAACTACTCGGTGGACTACAAGATGGGCACGAGCGCCGGCTTCCCCACGGGCTCCACGTTCAAGCCGTTCGTGGCGGCAGCCGCCCTGGAGGCGGGGCGTCCCGCGACCCAGGAGTACCCCTCACCGTACGAGCTGACGGTTCCGAGCCCGATCCAGACCTGCGGCAAGCCGTACACCAACGAGGACGGCACCAAGATCCCCAACGAGAGCGAGTCGGAGAAGGGCCCCTATCAGCTGAAGAAGGCCATGGCTCTCTCGGTGAACACCTACTTCATCGAGATGGTCGCGGACATCGGCCTCTGCCCGGTCACCGAGCTGGCCGAGAAGTTGCATATCCGACAGGGCAGCGGCAAGGAACTGCCGCAGGTTCCTTCGATCGCCCTGGGCACCGAGTCCGTCCCCCCGCTGACGATGGCGTCGGCGTACGCTGCCTTCGCCAACCGCGGAATGTACTGCACCCCTGTCGCCGTCGAGGCGGTCACGCAGCGGGTGGGCGACAGCCAGAAGAGCCTTGAGGTGCCGAAGTCCGCCTGCTCACGGGCGATGTCGGAGAAGACGGCCGACACCATCAACGCCCTCCTCCAGGGCGTGGTCGACTCCGGTACCGGCAAGCAGGCCGGCCTCTCCGACCGGGACAACGCGGGCAAGACCGGTACCACCGACGAGCGCCGCAACGCCTGGTTCGTCGGCTACACGCCGAAGCTGTCGGGCGCCGTCTGGGTCGGCAGCGCCACCCAGCAGGTCAAGATGCAGAACATCACCATCGGCGGCGTCTACCACGACCTCGTCTACGGCGGCGACACCCCGGGCCCCATCTGGAAGGACGCCATGACCGGCGCCCTCGAGGGCAAGGACTCCGGGTCCTTCGTCCCCGTCCACATCCCCGACCCGCCGGACAAGGACGACCGTGACAAGCCCGGCCGCGGCAACGACGACGGTGGCAACGGCGACGAGGGCTTCATCGGCGGCCTGATCAACGGCGGCAACGGCAACGGAGGCGGCGACGGCGGAGGCGGAGGCGACGAGCCCAACCCGGGCATCTCGCTCCCCGACGGCTTCATCCAGGGCCCGGGCAACGGGCCGGGCGGCCGCCGCTGAGCCCTGGCGGGCGGCAAGGACGAAGCGAACGGCGGGCGGCCCCTTCCCCGGGTGGGGAAGGGGCCGCCCGCCGTTACGGCTGTTCAGTCACGGAGACGACGTACCGTACGCAGCCGCCTCGCTCGGTGGACGGGACGCGGCCGCGCCGGTTCGCTCGGCTCAGCCCGCGAGCAGCTTCTTCACGGCGGCGGCCACCCGGCCGCCCTCCGCCTGACCGGCCACCTTCGGGTTCACGATCTTCATGACGGCACCCATGGCACGCGGACCCTCGGCGCCGGCGGCCCGGGCCTCCTCCACGGCCTGCGCGACGATCGCGTTCAGCTCGTCGTCGGACAACTGCTTGGGCAGGTACGCGGCCAGCACCTCGCCCTCCGCCTTCTCCCGCTCGGCCTGCTCGGGACGGCCGCCCTGCGCGAAGGCGTCCGCCGCCTCACGGCGCTTCTTCGCCTCGCGGGTGATCACCTTCTGCACCTCGTCGTCGGAGAGCTCGCGCTTCTCCTTGCCCGCGACCTCCTCCTTGGTGATCGCGGCGAGCGTCAGCCGGAGCGTCGAGGAGCGGAGCTCGTCGCGCTCCTTGATCGCGGCGTTGAGGTCGTCGTGCAGCTTCGACTTGAGCGTGGTCATGACTTGATTGTCGCAGGTGCGGGGGCGGCGGCGCCTGCTGATTTGCGGTGCCCCGCCGCCGAGGTCCGTTCGGAGGGACCGTCAGGGTCTGACACGATGGGTGTATGCGCGCGCGATACGGAATCCCCCTGGGAATCACGGCGGCCGGCGCCGCCGGACTGCTGTACGCCGCGGGCTTCGAGGCCCGCTCCTTCCGCCTCCGACGGGTGACCGTCCCTGTCCTCCCCTCCGGGATGCGCCCCCTGCGCGTGCTGCAGGTGTCCGACATCCACATGGTCGGCGGCCAGCGCAAGAAGCAGCGCTGGCTGCGCTCGCTGGCGGGGCTGCGTCCCGACTTCGTGATCAACACGGGTGACAACCTGTCCGACCCCGAAGGCGTCCCCGAGGTCCTGGACGCGCTGGGCCCCCTGATGGAGTTCCCCGGCGCGTACGTCTTCGGTTCGAACGACTACTACGGGCCCCGGCTCCGCAACCCCGCCCGCTACCTGGTCGAGAAGGTCCAGGGCCGGCACGGCCTGAACGGCAACCCGCCGGCTGAGAACGTCGTGCACAACCCGTGGGAGGACCTGCGGGACGGTTTCGACTCGGCGGGCTGGCTCAACCTGACCAACGCCCGGGGCACCCTGAAGATCGAGGGCTCGTCGATCGAGCTGACCGGCCTGGACGACCCGCACATCAAGCGCGACCGCTACCCGGAGGTGGCGGGCGGCCCGTCGGCCGGCGTCGACTTCTCGATGGCCGTGGTGCACGCGCCGTACCTGCGCGTGCTGGACGCCTTCGCCGCCGACGGCTACCCGCTGATCCTGGCCGGCCACACCCACGGCGGCCAGCTCTGCATCCCCTTCTACGGCGCCCTGGTCACCAACTGCGACCTGGACACGGACCGTGTGAAGGGCCTGTCCACCCACACGGCGGAAGGCCGCAGGTCGTATCTGCACGTCTCGGCGGGCTGCGGCACGAGCCGCTACACGCCGGTCCGCTTCGCGTGCCCGCCGGAGGCGACGCTGCTGACGCTGGTCGGCCGGTGAGGGTGGTCGGTCGCTGAGGCCGGTCCCTGAAGAGGTCGGCGTACTGCCGGGCCCGTTGACGTGAGTCGGCGGGCCCGTCGGCGTATCGCGGAGCCCGCCGGGCCAGCCGGCTACATATCGCGACGGGTGCACCGCCCGAGACCCAGGCGCGGGCGAGCGACCGGGCGGGTGGGTAACCCGACCGGCCCACCCCACATCGCCCCGAACCGGACACCGGCCCACGCTGGGGTGCGTGACCGCCCCGATACCCAGGGACATCCCGGACCTCCCCGCCCTGCCGCGGAAGGCACCGGCGCTGCTCCCCTCCGTCGTCCCCGCCAGAGCCGTCGTGCCGCTGGTGCGCCGCCCGCTGACAGCGGTGTACCGGCTGGTCCTGGCGGTGGTCGCGACGGCGGCCGTACTGATCGAGATCCTCCTCGGCAGCCCCACCCGGGTGCTGAGCTACTTCGTGATCCAGAGCGGGGTCCTGCTGGCGCTGGTGACCTTCGCCTCGGCCCGCCGCGCCTGGACCGCCCGGCACCCCCTGCCGGGCGCGGTCACCGGGGCCGCGCTGCTGTACGTCGTCATGGCGGGCCTGGTCCACCACATCCTCCTGGCGGACGCGTCCCCGGCCTTCTCCATGACGGGCCCGGCGGCCGGCGGCGTGTCGTGGCTGGAGCCGGTCGCCGCGCACACGCTGCACACGGTGCTGCCGGTGGCCGCGGTACTGGACTGGCTGATCCTGACGCCACCGGCCCGCATGCACCTGCGCCAGGCCCCGACGTGGCTCCTGTACCCCTTGGCCTACCTGGCCTTCACCCTCGGCCGGGGCGAGCTCCTGCCCGGCTCCCCGGTCCGCTACCTCTACCCGTTCCTCGACGTCACCCGGCACGGCTACAAGAGCGTGCTGGCCAACGGGCTCCTCGTAGGGCTCGCGTTCTACGCGGTGGCGGTCCTGCTGGTGGCACTGGACCACACCCGCCCGAAAACCAGATTTCGTCTCTAGCCACCAGTGGGCTAAAGTAAACGTCGTCGCCGCGACAGCAGCGACACCGGGGTGTGGCGCAGCTTGGCAGCGCGCTTCGTTCGGGACGAAGAGGTCGTGGGTTCAAATCCCGCCACCCCGACGCTCATCAGAGGCCGCTTACGGAATTCCGTAAGCGGCCTCTGATGTATGCTCCAGCAGCGGAGTCCAGCACCGCTGTAGCTCTGGACGGCCGGGCGCCCCCGTCCGCCCACTCCTCCGTCACGGGTTGTCCAGCAGACCGAGTGCCGTGTCCGGACGGCAGTGCACGCACGCCACTATGCCGTGCCGCAGAGCCTCGACCACCTGGTCGCGGGATGCCGGACGGCACCGGCCCGACTTCGCCGCCGCCCAGCAGTCCCCGACATGGACGGCATCCACGTTCTTCCGGTTGAGCCCGTACTGGAGCAGCCAGTCCGGAGGTGACGGCCGCATCTCCTCACCCCGGCGTCGCTCGGTCTCGCGCCGCTCCTCGTCCGCGATCCACCCGTCGAGCTGCCGTACGGCGGCCGTCGCCTGCTGCACGACCACACGGCGCGCGAAGCGCAGCAGTTCCAGTCGAGACGGTTGATCGCTCACATGTTCGATTCTACGGTCGGCCGCGCGGATGCCAAGACGCGACCTTCAGCGATGGTTGGCCCCGCGCCCGCGCTGGGCACAGGGGCGAGTCCCGCTCGGGGGCTCGGACAGCCGCTTGTCCTTCGACTGCCTCTGGCAACGCGTAGCCGTATCGCCTGTCCGGCCAGGATGGCCTGACGCCACGGTGAGTGACCGTTCGCGCACCTTGCCTGCGGGGCTCAACGCCAGGACCAGTCAGGAGGCCGCCAGCGGTATGGTCATCACCCACATTGTGGGACGAACACCAATGGTCATCGGACCGGGGAGGTCGGCGTGGACTATGGCGACAAGCTCTTCTGGCTCTCGGTGGTGATTCAACGCAAGTACGCGCAGGTCTGTGCCGGGTTCGACCTGACCCCCTCGCAGGCCACGCTGCTCTGCGCAGTCAGGAACGAGCCGCGGAAGATGGCTGACCTCGCCGCGTCGCTGGGTATGACCAAGAACGCATTGAGCCAGCTGGTCGATCGCACCGCGCGGCGCGAGTTGGTCGGCCGGGCAAGCTCGGCGCAGGACCGAAGGGTCGTCATGCTCAGTGCGACACCCACGGGGAAGGTGCTCGCCGAGGCCGTTTACGCCGAGGTCGCCAAGCGCCTGCCCGAGATCGCGAGGAACCTCGACGCCGACGACCAGCGCGACTTCGAGCGCCTGGCCACCGCCATCGTGGACACCTCGGACCTCTCTTCGCCCACCTCGAACCAGCCCTTCACACCGTGAGGTCCCGCTCCACCCACACCCTTGACGATGTTCATGCCGTGAACTAGTTTCGTTCACGGCATGAACTAGTGAAGGGTGTCAGCGATGAGCACACAGGCGACCGGCACGATCGCAGTCTTCGGCGCGACGGGACGACAGGGCGGAGCGGTGGTCGACGCACTGCTGGACCACAAGGCGCGGGTACGGGCCCTGGTCCGCAACCCACAGTCCGAGCGGGCTCAGGCGCTGGCCGCCCGCGGCGTCGAGCTGGCGGCCATCCGGGCCGACGACCCGGCGTCGCCGGCCACCGCGCTGGCGACGGTCGAGGGGTTCTACTTCATGACCCCGGAGGCTAACAGCCTGGAAGAGGTCGAGGCGGAGATCCGCATCGGCACCGCGCTCGTCGACGCGGCGATCGATGCGGGCGTCCCGCACGTCGTGTTCAACTCGGTCTTCGGAGCGGAGCGGGAGTCGGGTGTGCCGCACCACGACTCGAAGCACTCGATCGAGGAGCACCTGAGGAAGTCCGGCCTCAGGGCCACCATGGTGCGCGCGACCGCCTTCATGGAGAACTTCGAGAGCGTGATGGCGCCGAGCCTGGAGCACGGGGAGATCGTGCTGAGGCTGCCGCTGCCGGAGGACGTCCCCCTGAAGATGATCTCGGTCAGGGACATCGGCCGCGTCGCCGCCGCGCTCCTGCTCGGCACCGCGGAGGCGCCCAACGGGGCCGTCGAGCTCGTCGGCGACGAGCTGACGGGCCCCCAGATCGCCACGGCGTTCGGCGCGCGCGCCGGGCTCCCCGCGCGGTACGAGACCCTCCCGTTGAGCGTGCTTCCCAACGACCTCGACAAGGTGATGTTCCGCGAGTTCGCGAAGGCGGCGGAACACCCTGCGGACCTCGCGGCGGTGCGCTCGATCGAGCCGGCCACCCTGGACCTGGCCGAGTGGATCCGAGCTACCGGCTGGACCGCGCCCACGAACGCGGCTGGTTCCTGAGCCTCCGGCCGCGATGAACGCCCCGCGATCCTGCCCACTTCTCGGCGCTCCGGGAGCCGGCGCGCCCTGACGACGGCGGAGCCGGCCGCCGGCGGCTGTCAGCTGCGCAGAGTCACTCCGTATCGGGTGCGCAGACGGTGGATCTCCCACCACACCACCGCTGTCACCGAGGCCGGGCCGCCGAGCAGGGCGCAGACCTTGATCAGCAACGGTCCCGCGGGAAGCCCCCCTGCCACCAGGCCGATGGCCGCGAACTCCCAGACGAGCACGCCCGTGAGCAGGGCGGGCAGCGCAGGGTGCACCTCCGCGGTGTTGAAGGCGCTGCGGACGGCGGGCCTGGAGGCGAAGACCACGAACAGCAGTGTGTACACCATCGGGACGAACGCGCCGAAGATGAGCAGGGGCACCAGGAGGAACTGCGTCGCGCCGGACGGCGACCGCATCGTGAGCACCGTGGTCGCCAGGCCACCCAGCGCAGCGAACACGGGTACCAGGCCGAACGCGCCGAAGTACCACAGGGCCGAGCGCCCGGCGGCGCGCAGACGCATGCGCATGGCCCCGCGCGCGTGCGGCGGCGCCCAGCGCATCAGAAGGGCCACGACCACGGGCGCACTCAACAGCAGCAGCCAGGGCGTGGTCACCAGCCGCAGCCAGTACTGCTCCTGGGCCTCGGACATGTCCTCCGGCTTGCCGTAGACGATCAGGATGAGGAAGGACATGACGGCGGCCGTCCATGCGCGCAGTTTCTGGACCCGTGCGACCTCCGGGTCCTCGACACGGCGGTGAGCGCGCGCGGGGAAGTGCCGCCGTGCGCGGCGGCGGGCCGAACGGGCCAGCACGTACCACCCCATCAGGGGGAGGGTCGTCCACCACAGGCACGGGATCAGCAGGAGCGCCCACACGCAGCCGTGGACGCGCTGCCGCCCGCCCCGCAGCATCTCGCCGAGGGTCGGCCACTCGTCCTCGCGCAGCCGCTGCCACAGGGAGCTGTGCGACGGACGCGGCCCGTACGGGTACGGGCCGGGCTGCGGTGGGACGAACGGTGCCCCCGGAGGAGGCCCGGGCGGTGGGACGAACGGTGCCCCCGGGGGAGGCCCGGGCGGTGTCACGTACGGGTTGCCCGACGGAGCCGGTGGGGGCTGGTACGGGTTGCCCGACGGAGCCGGTGGGGGCTGGTACGGGTTGCCCCACGGAGCCGGTGGGGGCTGGTAGGGATTGCCGTGCGGTGGCTCCGGCGGCCGGTACGGGTTGTGTCCCCCGAAACTCACGCTGCTGTCCTTTCCTGAGCTGCTGGTGGTGCTCAGGAAAGTCAACTGCCTCTCGGTGGCTTGTACATGCTGAATGGTCAAGAAGACCGGCATCCGCCCTGCATACGCCCCGCGCCCGCCCGGTGACACCTGGCAGGATCTCCGCATGCGGACCGTGCACGCCCTGTTCGTGGGCATCGACGACTATCCCCGGGCACCACTGAGGGGGTGTGTGAACGACGTGCGGGAGGCGGAGACGTGGCTGCGACGGCAGAGCCATCTCACCTCCGACATCCGGCGCCTGCACAACGCCGACGCCACCCTGGCCGCCGTGAAGGCCGGGATCGAGCGCCACCTCGGCCGTAGTGGGCCGGGCGACACCGCGCTCCTGTGGTTCAGCGGCCACGGCAGCGAAGAGCCCACCGACGCGCCGTGGGAGGGCACCGGCCGGTCGCAGGCCCTGGTGTGTCACGACAGTCTCGACGACGGCAGGCCGCCGCTGTGGGACGTCGAACTCGGTGCGCTGCTGGACGGTGTCGCCGCCCGCGGTGCCCATGTGGTGGCGGTGCTCGACTGCTGCCACTCGGGGGGCGCCACCCGGGACGGCGCGGCGGTGCGTGCCGTGTCCTGGCGCCCTTGGTGGTCCTCGCGGGCGGTGCCCGGTGCCCGGGACGGCGGGGGGCACGGCCCGCTGCCGCGGCGGCACACCCTGTTCGCCGCGTGCCGGCCGCAGGAGCGCGCCCACGAGGAGGTGCTGGACGGCCACGTGCGCGGCTACTTCAGTCACGCCCTGCTGGAGGCGCTCGGCCTGCTGGGGCCCTCGGCCACGTACGGCGGCCTGCACGCGCTCGTCGAGGAACGCGTGCGACGGCGCAGCTCGGTGCAGCACCCCGAGCTGCGCGGCGGCGAGGACCGGCGCTTCCTCTCCGACGACCGGGTTGCCGCCTCTCCCTTCCTGCTGCGGCACACGGCTGCGGGCTGGGAGATCAACTGCGGCCAGGCACACGGTCTGCGCGCGGTGGGGGCGGAGTTCACTCTGCTCGGTGAGGGCGGTGCGCCGAGGGCCGTCGTCGTCCGGGAGATCCGGGCGGAATCGGCGCTGGTGGACCCGGTGGGCTGGTGGCCGGAGCCCACCGACCACGACGCGGTGTTCGGGGTGACTCCCTCGGCGCTGGCGTTCCCCCCGGCGGCCGTGGAACTCACGGGCGATCCGGCCGTTGTGCGCCTGGTCGAGGCCGCCGTCACCGGAGCGCCGATGCTGTCGACGACGGCGGACGGCACGGGCAGCGTGTCACTGCGCGTGGAGGCGGCTCCGGGACAGGCGCGGGTGTCCGGTGGGGCCGGACGGGACGTGCCGCCGCTGCCGGTGCGGTCACCGGCCGACGCGGACCGCGTCGCCGAGTGCCTGACACATCTCGCGCGCTGGCAGCAGCTGCGCGACCTCGTCAATCCGGACCCCTGGCTGTCGTCACTCGTGCGCATCACGGTGGAGCCCACGGGGAGGGGCACCGTACGGCACTCGGCCGACGGGGAGATCGTCTGCTCCTACACCGCCGATCAGCAGCCGCCCCAGGTGATGGTGGGCGTTCACAACGACTCCGAGCGTCCTTTGTGGTGTGTCCTGCTCGATCTGACGGACAGCTACGGCTCCTCCCCGCACCTGTACGACGGCGACTTCATCGCCCCGGGGCGTACCGGCTGGGCCCGGCGCGGCCAGCCGGTGTGGCTGTACCTTCCGCCGGAACGCCCGGTCGTGCCGGGGGCGTTCACCCGGGACTGGCTGAAGGTGATCGTGGCGGAGACCGAGCTCAACACCGCTCCGTTCGTCCTGGACGCGTGGTCGCCCGGCGTGCCGTCCGCCGCGCGGACCGCCGGCACGCAGGGGACCGCCACGGAGGGACTGCTGCGGCTGACCTCGCCGGCGGGCGGCCGTAACGCGGGCGGACCCCCACAGGGCCCGGGCCGCTGGGGCACGGCTCACGTCCGCATACGCACCGAGGTGTCCTGAGCGGGGCCCCGGGACCCCGCTCACCAGCCCAGGTGGGTGAACCCGGCCCACGCCGTCAGGTCGTCGCCGCGGATCCGCCCGACGCGCGCCCGGAGGTGGGCGGGCATGCCGGGCGGAGGTGTGCGCAGGTCGTCGAGCATCCACAACTGGGCACTGCGCAGGGCCTGCCCGGGCGGCAGCCCGTCGCGGTGCATGAAGTGGTGGGTCATGTACATCAGCAGTGAGGTCGCCTCGTCCGGCACCGGCCACAACGACCCGATGACCGAACGCGCGCCGGCGACGAGGAACGCCGTGGACAGGCTGTACGCCTCGTCGTAACCGTGTCCGGACACGTTGGTGCGGCAGGCGGCGAGGACCACCAGGTCAAGGTCGCGGTAGCGGGCCACGCCCTCGGTGAGCACCTCGGCGGCCAGGCTGCCGCCGGACAGGGCGAGATAGGCGCTGTGCCGTTCGCCCTGGCGTACCACTCCGTGGCAGGCGAGGTGCAGCAGGCCGCCGCGTTGCCGTCCCAGCCAGTCGGTGACGGCGGCGGGGGTGGCGGCACCGGGGCCGAGCAGTTCACCGTCCGGGTGGAAGGTGCGGTGGATGGCCTCGGCCTCCTCGCCGGCGTGGTGGAGGTCACGGGTGGGGTTGCCGACGACGAGCACCTGCCTGTGTGGGGTGGCGCGGCGTGCGGCCACCTCGCACAGCAGCCGGGCGGACGGCAGGTACGAGATGTCGGCGAGCTGACAGGCGCGGCGTCCCCCGGGTAGACGCGCCGCGTGCCACGGCACGGTGCCCAGTTCGGCCATGGGGACCAGGATGACGGACGGGGCGCGGCCGTACCCGCGGGGCAGCTCGCCGAGCAGCTTCCCCATCACCGCCTCGCCGGCCCAGTCGCACAGGCGCCGCAGCGCGCCGGGGCTGTCGTGCGGCCGGAGCGGGGCTCCGGAGGGGGCGTCCGGCAAGGGCGGGCCGCCGGCGTCACGGCCCGGGGTGCCGGCGGCCCGGTAGTCGGCCAACGGGCCTGCGGACAGGACGAGTCCCGGCAGGTCGACGACGCGGGTGGCGTCGTCGGCGGTGATGACGAGCGCTCGGCCGGGCTCGGGCCGCCGTCCGAAGAAGAACTGGTCCTGCATGCTTGGCTGCTCCTCCGCGGCGGGCACCAGGTAGACCAGTGTCGTGGCGCCCAGGGCGCGCAGCGCCGCGGCGGTCTCCTCGGTCGACGGGGCTTCCAGCAGTCGGCGGCGCAGCGGGGAGGCGGCCAGCGCCCGCAGTACCCGGCGGCGCAGCCTGCTGTCGGGGCCGCTCGGTGACACGGCGCCGAGCGACACGGCGCCGAGCGACGGGACGCCTTCCGGCGGTGGGGCTGCCACGACGCCCGCACGGCGCCACTCCTGAGCGAGATCTTCCTGCCCGAGGGCGGTCAGCATGTCGGGCACGGTGGCGGCCACGGTGGCCGCGTGCAGGACGAGTCCCCTTCCGGCGTCCAGGGCGCGGACTGCGTCGGTGAGGGCTCCGTCGGCCAGGCACCAGCGGGCCACGGAGACCGCCTCCTCCCCGGCGCGGCGGGCGGTCTCGGCGGCATGCGCCGTACCGGACTGCAGCAGGACCGTCCAGGCCGCCGCCTTGAGCGACTCCAGGCCGACGCGCCGGGCCTCGTCGTGGTTGGGCCGCTTCGCCGACGGGTTGTAGAGATGCGCGACGTCTCCGCGGAACCGGTAGGCGTCGGCGAGGATCGACCCGATGGTTCCCCAGCTCGGGTGCTCCGGCCCGGCAGCCAGCCTCCAGGCGTGCCGGAGCCAGGAGATGCCCTGGTCCAGGTGATGGAACCGGCGACCGTGGGGCCCCATGGGCATGATGCCGAGGCTGCAGTGGCTCGTGCCGAGGGCGAAGGCGGAGCGGATCCAGCGGTCGTCGTCCGGGTCGTCGAGCATGTCCAGCGCGTCCTCCAGCATCCGCTGGGCATCCAAGGCGCCCTGATAGTCGCCGGCCGCCATGGCCTGGGCGGCCCGACTGCTGCCCAGAAGACTGAGCTGGTCGATCCGGGAGTCGCGGGGCAGGGCCGCGATCTGCCGCCGTACCTCCTCCGACGAGGAGGGCACGGGGTGACCGTCCGCGCTCGGCATGCGTCCGGCGCGACGGGCACGGAGAAGCTCGAGCGATGTCCTGGCGTTCGTCAGGTGGGCCTGGAGTCCGAGACCGTCCATGTGTCCGGGCGGGAGCCGGTCCAGCACCGACTCCAGCACCTGGATCTGCTCGGCCAGCGCGTTCTCGTCCTCCCGGCGCACGGCCTGGCGCAGACGGAACATGGCGAGCTGACCCGCCCCGGCCGCGCGCTGCTCGTCGTCGAAGACGGGCAGGTCGGAGAGCCGGGCCAGGTCTTCGAGAGCCGAGTCGAAGTCGTCCTCCCCTCCGCTGAGCTGCGCGAGGTGGACGCGCAGGGCGGCATGGTTGTATTCCAGCAACTGCCGCTGGGTGCTGCCGGGAGGGAACAGCGCGCGCGTCTCCTCCAGCCGGGCGATCTCGGCCTCCAGATCGGCCGGGGAGTCCAGTTGCTGCAGCCCTGACGAGGCCGCCACGGTGGCGACCGCGCCCTGCCAGGTGTCCTCGGCGGGCCCGTACTCCGCCGCCTCACGGCGCAGCTCCTCCTCCCTGCGCGGATGGGAGACGGTCTGGTCGAACCGCAGCATCGGCAGCACGGCGAGGATCTGCCCGGCCCGCAGCCCCGATGCCGCGGTGCCCCTCGGCAGCTCCCGCCAGTCCGCGTACAGGCGGTCGAAGGCCTCACGGCCCGTCGCACAGCCCAGGCGGTCGAGGACGAGCCTGGTCAGGCGGTTCAGGTCCCGGGCGTCGGTCATCCCACCGCCGGCCGCCTCCTTCAACTCGTACATCAGCGCACGCAGGTCGTACGGCGAATACGCCATGTCAGAACTCCCTCGGGGGCATGCGCGGCGCGGTCCGCGTCAGGTACGGCGTGAGTACACCGTTGAGCCAGCGCTCGCCCTCTTCGGTACCGAAGTCGACGGGCGGGGCCCCCGTGGGTTCGAGCGCCGGTACACGGTCCCGGTCGTCGAAGAGGACGGCGACCCGGTCGGCGGGATCTCGCTTGGAGGGCCAGACGAAGCCCTGCGCCCAGGGTTTGGTCCGGTCACGGATCCAGTGCCCCCAGTCCCGGGTCTGCGGGTAGTCCGAGCCCTCGGCCTGGACGAGCCAGGGGTCCTGTGCGAGCGCCGCCAGGTCGGACGCGGACATCAGGGAGAGGACCTCCGTGTCGTCGGCCAGCCGCAGGAAGGACAAGCTGCGCCGCTCGAACGCCGCTCGTGGAAGCAGCCGCGGACCGCCGTCTCCGGGAAAGGCCAGCGAGCGCAGCAGCACTTCGGACACGGCGGCGCCGGGACTGAACCCGGCGTACAGGTAGCCGTAGCGGTCGTGAGGGGTGCTGTCGAAGCGGCCGCCGAAGTAGAAGGCGTGCGAGGGACGGGAGTTGTACGCGGTCGGATCGCGTCGGGTGGAGTGGACGCGGTACAGCGGCATGCCCGCGCGCAGCACGGCGCGGACCGGTTCTCCGGGAAGGCTGTCGGGGGGCGGGTACTTGGGCATCGGCTACTCCCCCGTGTCCGTGCTCACCAGGGTGTCCGCGGCGCCGCGCAGTTCGGCGTCGCGCCCCTGTCCGAGGAGCGAGGCCGGAGTGCCCCGCCACCAGGTGCTGTCGGACAGCCACCAGTCCGCCGCACCCCACGGGTCCAGGTCGGCCCGCAGTACGGAGTTGACGTCGAGGACGACCTGCCAGGGCATGCTGCCGGCCTCGAACTGGAACAGCGGGACGTGTCTGCGGCCGTCGTCGCCGGAGAGCACGATCAGCAGCGCGTCGTGTCCCTCGTGCCACGGCATCGCCGGTTCGGACAGCAGGCGTTCGCGTACGGGGCCGTAGACCGGGCCGACCATCGGGTTGCTGTCGAGGACGAGCAGGTAAAGGTCGTGCACGCCGAACCCCTCGTGCAGGACCGTCGAGGGCGGACCTGAGAAACGCGGCTGGGCTCCGTCCTGCCGCAGCGCGGCGGCGGCGTCGGGGGGCAGGGCGTCGAGAAGGGTCCGGGCCGCGCGGTCGGCCGCCGCTTCCTGGTCGTCGCCGCCCGTGCGCAGCTCGGCGAGCCGCTGTTCGAACACCCGTGCCGCAGCGGGCCCGAGCAGACTCCGATAGGTGCTCCACCGCGCGGCGCACGCGGCGAGCACCTGGAAGGGGTTCACAGGCACCGGTACTTCGTCTCCTCGTCGTCGGGTAACGCGCCGCCCGCTCGGTGAGGCCGGCCGCCTCCGAGCACGTCGACGACGAGGTCGGCGAGCGACGGCCTCCGGACGACCAGGTGGATGTCCCGGTCCTGGGCGGTGTCGGCCGCGATGCCGGCCCACAGCGCACTGATGCCGGTCTGCGCCGGCAGGCGCCCCCGGCCCGCGCCGAGAATCGGGAAGCAGACCGACCTCAGCGGCGGTCCGAATCCGTCCCGCTCCTCGTCCATCAGGACGAACGCGCGGGCCACGGCCGCGGTGACGTCCTGCGGGGTGACGTCGTAGTCGTTCGTGCC
The DNA here is from genome assembly GCF_000527195.1 of Streptomyces sp. CNH189. NCBI lineage: Bacteria > Bacillati > Actinomycetota > Actinomycetes > Kitasatosporales > Streptomycetaceae > Streptomyces > Streptomyces sp. CNH189. Next base: position 74,577 of record NZ_AZUS01000012.1, on the reverse strand, counting down.
GGGCCGGGGAACGGTGACGGCCGCGTGGTAGATGCGGCGGATTCCCCGTGCCGCGAGGGCGCCGGGACCGGTCGGCGCCACCGTCCCAGGGAGGACGGGACGACCGCGCACACCCTTGACGGTCCGCCAGTCGAGCAGTTCGTCGTGGATCGGGTCGGCGACGACGTCGCCGGTGGCGTCCCGCACGGCTCCCGCGCGGCGCAGTGCGGCGGGCACGGACGCCTTGTACATCTCGGGAAGGCTCAGGTGAGTGTTGAGCGGCGACACGATCACATCGACGTCCCGCACCAGCTCGACGGGGTGTACGTGCAGGGTCAGTCGTACGGCCCCCACACGCAGCACGCGGTGCTGCAAGTACGGTGCGAGCAGGGAGACATGAGAGGTATCGGTGCCTCTGGGGCGGTGCCCGGCGATCCAGCAGATCTGCTCGGCGATCTGCCTGAGGACGATCTCCTCATGGCTCTTCCTGAACCGTTCGACGCTGACGTTGTACACCTTGGCCGCGAGCTTGCGACGGTCCGCAGCCGGCCGGTCTCGCATCCCGGGAGCCACCCCGAGCGTGAGTCCGGCTGCTTCCTGCAGGTTTCCCCCGCCCAGGCCGGACACCGCCGTACGCAGGAGGTTCTCGACCTCGACAGGCCAGGCGTCGGTCACTGCGGTGGAGCGTGCGGCAGCCACCCGGCGCAGAAGAGGGAGGGGAAGGTCGCGGATCCGGACCAAGCCTTCCACCCGGACCACCTTCACCTCCCGAAGGACCGTGGCGACATCGAAGGGCGTGGCACCGGGTGGCATGCAGGCATGATTCCGGGCAGCTGACACGAGCCGCAAGTGCCTGTTCGCGCGGTCCCTTCACGGTACTGGGCGCCGGCCTCCGTCGACCGGTGCGGGCCGGTCGTCATCCGGTCGGGGTCAGGTCTCCGTCCGGTCGGGACCCGGGCGGAAGCCAGGCCGTGCGCCCCGCGGCCGGCCGGGGCCCGACCCCGGATCGCTCGGAGCAGTCGGCCCGCGACCGGCAGCGCCGCCGCCGGCAGCGTGAGTCCCGCCTCCCCGGCGACGGCGTGAGGAGGAGTTCGACGTCGACGGCGTCCTCGTCCGTGAGGTCCCGCAGTTCGTGCGGGGCGTGCGGGAGGCGTGAGGGCCACGATCTCGCGGAGGGCGGTGTTGACGGTGTCCCGCTTCGTGGTCGTACCCGGCTCCTTCGCCGCCGCCACGCCAGGAAGTGTCAAGGGGCGAGGTCGGCCCGGATGACGCTTCGGCCCGCGCGTGCCGTAGGGTGCCGTCGGTCATGGCCCGTAGGACAACTCAGGTGTAGGGGGACGGTCATGGGCGGCGCTGGGCGCGTGGGGCACACTCCGCTGCCGGGGATCGGTGTGCGGTACGACCTCGTCACGCGGGAGCGGCGGCGGTTGTCGGTGATCGCCCATCTCGACGGTTCCCGGACGCTGAACGTCTACCGCAGGGACGATCCGGACGACACCGCGCTGTGCCTGCGCCTGAACACCGAGGAGGCGGCGGCCGTCGTCGACGCCCTGCTCCCCTCGCACCACAGCCCGAGCCTCCTGGCGACGGCCGAACTGGGCCTGGTCGCCGAGCGGATCGAACTGTCGGCCACCTCGCACTGGAACGGGCGCCTGCTGGGCGACACCCGCATGCGCACGGAGACCGGCGTCTCCATCGTGGCCGTACTGCGCCGCGCCGAGGCGATCCCGTCGCCGGGCCCGGACTTCCGGCTGGCCGGCGGCGACACCCTCATCGTGATCGGCACACGTGAGGGTGTCGGTGTCTCCGCCGAGATCCTCGGCCGGGAATGACCCGTGGGGAGTCCCGGTCCGCAGTGACCGACCGGGGATGACCCGTGGGGAGTCCCGGTCCGCAGGTGACCGGCCGGGAGTGACCCGCGCAGGACGCCGGCCGGGAGTGCCCCGACGGCCGTCACCGGTCAGGAGTGACTGGTGGCCCCCGGCCGTCAGACCTTCGCCGGCTCCGGCGTCGACCGCTCCGCGTCCACCGGCGTCTCCGTCCGGCCGCCGGTGAGGCGGCGGGCCAGCGGCTCGGTCCAGCGGGCGGTGAGCGGGCCGACGACCACCAGGATCAGGACGTACGCCGTGGCCAGCGGGCCGATGCGGGGCTCGACGCCGACCGCGAGGCCCGCGATGACGATCGAGAACTCGCCGCGCGCCACCAGCGTGCCGCCCGCACGCCAGCGCCCCGCGCCCTTGATGTCCGCGCGGCGTGCCGCGTACCAGCCCGTGGCGATCTTGGTCAGCGTGGTGACGAGGGCCAGGAGCAGAGCCGGGACCAGCACCGGCGGGATGTCGGCCGGGTCGGTGGACAGGCCGAAGAAGACGAAGAAGACGGCGGCGAACAGGTCCCGCAGCGGGGTCAGCAGGTTGCTCGCACCCTCGGCGACCTCACCGGAGAGGGCGATGCCCACGAGAAACGCGCCGACGGCCGCCGAGACCTGCAGTTCCTGGGCGAGACCGGCGACGAGCAGCGTCAGGCCGAGCACGACCAGGAGCAGCATCTCCGCGTTGTCCGAGGAGACCGCGCGGCTGATCAGACGCCCGTGGCGCAGCGCCACGTAGAGGACGGCGCCCACGGTGCCGAGGGAGATCAGCAGGGTGACCGAGCCGCCCGCCAGGCCGGCGCCCGCCAGCACCGCGGTGAGGATCGGCAGGTAGACCGCCATCGCCAGGTCCTCGATCACGAGGACGCCGAGCACCACCGGTGTCTCCCGGTTGCCGAGCCGCCGCAGGTCGCCGAGCACCTTCGCGATCACGCCCGAGGAGGAGATCCAGGTGACGCCGGCCAGCGCGACGGCCGCCACCGGACCCCAGCCCAGGATCAGCGCCGCCACGGCGCCTGGCACCGCGTTGAGGACGAAGTCCACCACCCCGGACGGATACTGCGTCTTGAGGTTGGTGACCAGTTCGGACGCGCTGTACTCCAGGCCCAGCATGAGCAGCAGCAGGATGACGCCGATCTCGGCGCCGACGGCGGTGAACTCCACGCTGGCCTGCAACGGCAGGATGCCGCCGTGACCGAAGGCGAGCCCGGCCAGCAGGTAGAGCGGGATGGGCGAGAAGCCCACCCGTCCGGCGAGGCGGCCCAGCAGGCCGAGGGCGAGGATGATCGCGCCCAGTTCGATGAGCATGGTGGCGGTGTTGTGCACGGGCGTCGGTCCTCCGGGTCGGTGACGGCGGCGTCAGTGCCTGTAAAGGGCTGGGGTGGGGCGAGCGGGCGGACGGCGGGGGCCGTGGGTCGCGCGCGGAATCCGCGGGGTGCGGTGACGGGTGACGGCGGGGTGTCCTGGTCCGTGTACGACGCGACGCCGGGGCCGGCCCGGGGTGAGCGGGCGGGGGGCGTGCGTACGGGCGGCTGCCGGCACCCTTGACGGAGGGGCGGCGGCCGGGCGGTCAGGCGCCGAAGTGAGTGGCGTCCGGTTCGGGAACGCTGTCGCGGGGGGTGATGTCGATGCGTACGGGCCGGTTCGTGTCGCGCCGTACTGCGCGTCGGTTCATGTCACGTCCCCCCTCGCATCCAGGTCCACTTCCCGCGGACTGAGCATCCGGCGGCTCAACGGAGCGCCAAGGCCGAGTAAAGTTTACCGTACGACAAATTACATCTTTGTCGCTTATGTGTACGACCTGCGTAAACCCTCCGGCCGCGCGGGCGTCCCCTCGCGCCCCGGTCACGGCGGCGCCGACGCTCCCCCCGGCCCCCCACTCACCCCACGGTGAGCACCGTCCTGCCGCGGGCGTGGCCCCGCTCGACGCGGTGTGCGCACGCCATGCTCCCTGGAACCACGCGCCGTCATCAGGCAGTCTTCTGCCCTGTGGTGAGCCTCCTTCCCAACCCCGCCCCGCCCAGCGACCCCTCGGCACACATGGTGGTGTGCGGCGACGACGGGCTGGCGCACCGCCTCGCCGCCGAACTGCGCGGCGTGTACCGCGAACAGGTCGTCCTCGTCGTGCCCGCCGCCGGGCGCGCGCCCCAGCCGATGACGGGACGGGCCCGGGCGGCCTCCGCCGCACTGCTCGACCGGGTCGTGACCGCCGTCAACCGGGGCAACGGCGGCTCCGACGACACCCTGGTCCCCGACGAGCGGGTGATGGAGGCCGCCGAACCCACCGAGGCCGTGCTCGCCGACGCGGGCGTGGAGCGGGCCGCCGCGCTGGCGCTGGTGTACGACGACGACGAGACCAACATCCGCGCCGCGCTCACCGCCCGCCGGCTCAACCCCCGGCTCCGCCTGGTGCTGCGGCTCTACAACCGGCGGCTGGGCCAGCACATCGAGGAACTCCTCGACCAGGCCGCCGAACTGGCCGGCGGCACCACCCCCGGGCGCGCCGGCCACGGGCACGACAACGCGACGACCGTGCTGTCCGACGCCGACACGGCCGCGCCCGCGCTGGTCGCCACCGCCCTCGTCGGCACCAGCAAGGTCGTCGACGCCGAGGGGCTGCTGCTGCGCGCGGTGGAACGACGCCCGCCGGGGCCCGGCGAGGTGGCCGACCCCGGGCTGTGCACGCTGGCACTGCTGTCCGCGACGAGCAACGACCCGGCCGGAGCCGAGGGTTCGGAGGACAGCGGCGACCAGGGGCCCCAACTGCTGCCCGGCACCGAGGCGGTGGCGGCGGCGACCGGACGCGGGACGGTGGTGCTGGAGCAGCTGTCGTACTCCGGTCCCCCGCTGCCCTCCCGGCGCGGCGGCGTCCCGCCGTTCGCCTCGCTGTTCTCGGCGCGGCTGCGCTGGTCGCTGGCGGGACTGGTGGCCGCGGTCGTCGCGCTCGCGGTGGCGCTGATCCTGCTCACCGACGACCACCCGCTGCACGCCATCTACGTCACGCTGCTGGACCTGTTCGCCATCAACGAGCCCGCGCTCGACGCGCCGACCGGACAGCAGGTGCTGCAACTGCTGTCGGGGCTGGTCGGGCTGCTGCTGCTGCCGGTGCTGCTGGCCGCGGTACTGGAGGCGCTCGGCACGTTCCGTACGGCGTCGGCGCTGCGCAAGCCGCCGCGCGGACTGGGCGGACACGTGGTGCTGCTCGGGCTGGGCAAGATCGGCACCCGGGTGCTCACCCGGCTGCGGGAGCTGGACATCCCCGTGGTGTGCGTGGAGGCCGACCCGGAGGCACGCGGCGTGGCCGTCGCACGGCGGCTGCGGGTGCCGGTGGTCGTCGGCGACGTCACGCAGGAGGGTGTCCTGGAATCGGCGAAGATCCACCGCGCGGACGCGCTGCTCGCCCTGACCAGCATCGACACCACGAACCTGGAGTCCGTGCTGTACGCCCGCTCGCTGCGCCCCGACCTGCGCACGGTGCTGCGGCTGTACGACGACGACTTCGCCAAGGCCGTCTACCGGACGCTGCGCATGGCGCACCCCACCGGACTGACCCGCAGCCGGAGCGTGTCGCACCTGGCGGCGCCCGCCTTCGCCGGGGCCATGATGGGGCGGCAGATCCTCGGCGCGATCCCCGTGGAACGGCGGGTGCTGCTGTTCGCTGCGCTCGTCGTGAACGGGCATCCGCAGCTGGAGGGCCGCACGGTCGCCGAGGCGTTCCGGCCCGGGGCCTGGCGGGTGCTGGCGCTGGACACGGCGGCCCGGGGCGGCGCGGCCGCGGCCGACGCGCCGGGGTCCGGGCTGGTGTGGGACCTGCCGGCCACCTACGTCCTGCGGGCCGGCGACCGGATCGTGCTGGCCGCGACCCGCAGGGGACTCGCGGAGCTGCTGGGACGCCGGACGCGCAGCACGGCATGACGCGGCGGCCCGTACGCCAGGGGGGCGGGCCCGTCCCCCTGGCGTACGGGAGCCCGGACTGTTGGCGAGCCCGCGCCCCGCACACGGGAACCGGGGCCAGGGCGAGCCCGCGTCCGGCGTACCGGGCCCGGGGTGGGGCGGGCCCGTCCCCCGGCGTACAAGAGCCAGGGCCGGGGCGGGTCCGCCCCGGCGTACCGGAGCCGTGGGTCAGGACGGCAGGTGGCGGGCCGCGAAGTCGAGCTCCAGACGGATCTGCTTGATGCGCTCGTCGACCACCAGCGAGCCGTGACCGGCGTCGTAGCGGTAGACCTCGTGGACTGCGTTGCGGGACTCCAGGCGCTTGACGTAGTTCTCGATCTGCTGGATGGGGCAGCGCGGGTCGTTCACCCCGGCCGAGATGTAGACGGGGGCCTTCACCCGGTCGACGTAGGTGATCGGGGACGAGGCCTCGAACCGCTCGGGGACCTCCTCCGGGGTGCCGCCGAGCAGCGTGCGGTCCATCGCCTTCAGCGCCTCCATCTCGTCGTGGTACGCCGTGACGTAGTCGGCGACCGGGACCGCCGCGATGCCCAGCGCCCACGCGTCCGGCTGCGTGCCGAGACCGAGCAGGGTGAGGTAGCCGCCCCAGGAGCCGCCGGTGAGGATCAGCCGGGCGGGGTCCGCCAGACCGGAGGAGACCGCCCACGCGCGGACCGCCTCGATGTCCTCCAGCTCGATCAGGCCCACCCGGTGCTTCAGGGCGTCCGTCCACGCCCGGCCGTACCCCGTGGAGCCCCGGTAGTTGACGCGGACCACCGCGTAGCCGTGGTCGACCCATGCCGCGGGGCCGGCCGCGAAGGAGTCGCTGTCGTGCCAGGTGGGGCCGCCGTGGATGTCGAAGACCGTCGGCAGCGGGCCGGTCGCGCCGGCCGGCTTCTGCACCAGCGCGTGGATACGGCCGCCCGGCCCCTCCACCCACACGTCCTCCACCGGCACCGAGCCGGGCGACTTCATGCCGGGCGGGTCGAGGACCACGCCACCGGACGTGGAGCGCACCGCCGGGGGCTGGGCCGCCGAGGACCACAGGTACTCCACGCTGCCGTCGGGACGGGCCGTCGCGCCCGAGACCGCGCCGCGCGGGGTGGAGATCTTCTCCAGCCGGCGCTCCGCCAGGTCGTAGCGGAAGAGCTCACCGCGCGCCTCGAAGCCGTGCGCGACGAGCAGGGCCGAGCCGTCCGGGAACCACTCGGCGCTCACGTCACCGGGCAGGTCCAGCGCCAGGTCCGTCTCCGCGCCCGTCGCCACGTCCCACACCAGGGGCTCCCAGCGGCCCCGCCGCTGATGGCCGATGAGCAGCCGGGTGTCGCCCTCGACCGGGGCGAAGCCGAGCACCTCCAGACCGAGCTCCTCGGTGCCGCCCCGGGTGTCGTCCAGCTCGGCGACCGTCATGCCGTCGGGGCGCATCACACGCAGTGCGGAGTGCATCGCGTCCCCGTGCTCGGTGTGCTCCACGGCGATCAGCGAACCGTCGTGGGAGAGGTCGCCCACGCCCGCCGACTCACGGTGGCGGTACAGCTCGACCGGCGCCTCGCCGCCGCGCACCAGGTGGATCGTCGTACCGTCCTCGTCGGTGGAGCGGCCGACGACCGCCGTACGCCCGTCACGGCCGAGCGCCAGGCCCGCCGGGTACGAGGGGTCCAGGCCCGGGGCGGCGAGCTCGTCCTCGCCGCCCGTGAACCGCTGACGGCGCCAGACGCCGAACTCGTCGCCGTCCTTGTCGTCGAACCACCAGATCCACTCGCCGTCGGGCGAGAGCACGCCGTCCGTCGTGCCGTTGGGCCGGTCGGTCACCTGGCGCTGCTCGCCGGTCGCCCGGTCCCAGGCGTACAGCTCGTACGTCCCCGTCGCGTTCGACACGAACAGGGAGCGGTCGGGGGCGTCCTCCGCCCAGTCGGGAAGGGACACCCGGGGCGCCCTGAAGCGCCTCTCCCAGTCGGGCATCTCCCCGGTCTGCTGCACTCGCTCGGTCTGGTGGTCCGCCCGGTCCGGCGCGTCGGACCCGTTGCTCTCAGTCATGACCCCATACTGCCCGTCCGGACGCCCATCGCGCGTCCGAGGTCCCCAGCCTGTGGACAACTTCCTCCGGAACTTCCACCGGACCTCTCACCCGAGGCCCCCCGGCCGGGCCCGCCGGACGCTCCCCCCGGCGCTCCACCGCCGATCAGCACCCGCCTCACGCGCGGCGCGGCGGGCCGTCGGGAGGCCACGCCGCAGCCCACCCCGCGGGACGGGAACCGTCCGCGGGCCCGTACCGTTGAGGGCGTGTACCGGTTTCTGCTGACCCCCCGCTGGTGGGCGATCAACGTCTTCCTGCTGCTCTCCATCCCCTTCTGCATCTTCATGGGGTCCTGGCAGCTGGGCCGGTTCGAGGACCGGGTGGACAACCACCGCGAGGCGGAGGAGCGCGTCACCTCGGCCCAGCGGGAGGGAGCCCGGCCCCTGGACGGCCTGCTGCCCGTCACCAAGGCCACCTCCGGCAAGCAGGCCACCGCGACCGGCCGGTACGACACCCAGCTCCTCGTGCCCGACCGCACGCTGGACGACAAGCACGGCTACTACGTCCTGACGCTGCTGCGCACCGACACCGGCCGCGCCCTGCCCGTCGTCCGCGGCTGGCTGGCCGGCGAGCCGGACCCGGCGAAGGTGCCCGCGCCGCCCGCCGGCCAGGTCACCGTCACCGGCGCGCTCCAGGCGTCCGAGACCCCGGGAAGCAACGGCGTCAGCAGCCGCAGCGGCCTGCCCGAGGGCCAGACCGCCGCGATCAGCGCGGCCACCCTCGTCAACCTCGTGCCGTACGACGTGTACGACGCCTGGGTCACGCTCAACCACGGGGACTCGGGGATGAGCGCGGTGCCCGCGGCCGCGCCCGGCGGCACGGGGCTGGACCTGAAGGCCTTCCAGAACCTCGGCTACACCGCCGAGTGGTTCGCCTTCGTCGGCTTCGTGATCTTCATGTGGTTCCGGCTGCTGCGCCGCGAGGTGGAGCTCGCCCGCGACGCGGAGCTGGGCCTCGGCCCGGACGCGGACGGCGACGGCGGTGAGCGGCGGGAGACCGACGGGGACGGCGGCGACGGCGGGAAGCCGCAGGCCACCGACAGGACCGACGGGACCGACGGCGACGAGGCCCCCCGTCAGCCGACGGGCGTGAGCAGCCCCGTCCAGTAGACCGTGCCGGCGCAGGCGTTGGCGACGGTCGCGGTGGCCGGGCCGGAGCCCGTCACCGCCGTGTAGGTCACCGTCACGCTGCCTTCGGTGCCGCCGTCCTCGCGGAGCAGCTGCGTCGCCGTACCGCTGCCGGTGCCTGCCGTCGCGCCGGCCGTGTTCGTCGGGTTCTCGGACGGGGTCGGATCCGCCGTCGGACCGCCGGTACCGCCACCCGTGGTGTCACCGGGCGCCGGACAGGTCTCGGAGGGCACCCAGGCGAACCGCACCTCGTACGCGTCGCCCGGCTTGAGCACCAGGGTCGCCGCCTCCAGGGACGGGTCGGGCAGTCCGGCCGCCGCGTCACCCGCGACATGCCGGGCCGTCGCGATCTTCGCCGCGTCGGCCGCGCCCTGCGGGGTCGCGCCCACGGAGCCCGCGCCCTCCACGGTGCAGCTCGCACCGGAGACGTTGGCGGCCCGGAACGAGCCGTAGACCGCGCCCGCGGAGTCGGGGGCGGCGCTGGTCACGGTCGCCGGGCCGAGCTGGGCGCCGGTGCAGGCGGGGGCGGCCGCCGTGGTGCCGGCCGACGGGTCGGTGCCCTCGGTCGCGCCCGTGCCGGTACCGGTGCCGGTGCCGGCCTTGTCCCCCTCCTTCTTGCCGCCCTCGTCGTCGCCCTCGACCTCGTCGGAGGCGCCGCCGGCGGTGGTCTCGCCCTGGCCCGGGTCCTTGCCCTGGCCGGTGCCGCCCTGGGCCTGCGAGGCGTGGCCGACGGCGGACGGGTTGGCGTCCGAGCCGGCGGCGCCTGAGACGTGGACCAGCGCGGGGACGGCGGTGCCGAGGAACAGCGCGGCGGCGGCCGCGCCGACGAGGGCCTGGCGTTTACGCGCACGGCGGGCGGGGACGGCCCGGCGCAGGTAGTCCAGGGTGCCGTCGCTGGGCTGCACGTCCTGGACGGCCTGGTGCAGCAGGGCTCGCAGTCGCAGCTCGTCCGAGTCGAGCCCTTCGGGGCTCTGTTCGTCCCGGCCGTCGTTCACAGTTCCGTTCCCAGCGTGCGTGTGTGTCGGGTGCTGCCCGGGCGGTGTCACGAGCGCCCGCAGCCGCGCGAGCCCGTCCGCCATGGGCACGCCCTCGTGTTCCGGGCCGCGCGCGGGTGCATGTCCGGGCGCGGGTTCGGACACGGGCGGGGCCTCGTCGGCCTCGGCACGCCCGTCGACGTCGACGGCGACGTCGCCGGAGTCCTCAACGGCATCCGACATCCGGACGCCCTCGGATTCCGGACCGTCAGCGGGCTCCCGGCCGTCCCCGTACTCGTGCCCGTCCTCCAGATCCTGACCGTCAGCGGGCTCCCGGCCGTCCCCGGACTCAGCGGAGTCCCGGCCGTCGGCGGGCTCCTGACCGGCCGCGGGTCCCGCCGCGCCGGTGGACGTACCGCGCGGGCCCTCCGGCTCACGCTCCTCGTGCCGTGGGTCCCGCATGTCCTGGCCCTCGCTCATGCCGGTGCCTCCATGGCCACCCGCAGCGCCGCGATGCCCCGTGAGCCGTACGCCTTCACCGAGCCCAGCGATATGCCGAGGGTCTCGGCGACCTGGGCCTCCGTCATGTCGGCGAAGTAGCGCAGCACCAGCACCTCGCGCTGGCGGCGCTGCAGATTCTTCATCGCCTTGATGAGGGAGTCGCGTTCGAGCTGGTCGTACGCTCCTTCCTCCGCGCTCGCCATGTCCGGCATCGGCTTGGACAGCAGCTTCAGGCCGAGGATGCGGCGGCGCAGCGCGGAACGGGAGAGGTTGACGACCGTCTGCCGCAGGTAGGCCAGCGTCTTCTCGGGGTCCCTGACCCGTTTGCGGGCGGAGTGGACGCGGATGAACGCCTCCTGGACGACGTCCTCGCAGGAGGCGGTGTCGTCGAGGAGGAGCGCCGCGAGTCCCAGCAGGGAGCGGTAGTGGGTGCGGTAGGTCTCGGTGAGGTGGTCGACCGTGGTACCGGCCGCCACGGTGTCGTCGGCGCCGTCGCGCTGACCGGGGATGCGGGCGGGGCGCGCTGCGGGCATGGGCGCGATCACCGGCATGCCACCGGACGCGCCGGCCACGCGGGGCCGGAGCGTGGCGCGGGGCGGCCGGAGGGCCGTGCCGCGCGGCGCTGTGAAGTCGAGTACCTCTGCCACGCCAGTTGGACACGCTTCCCCCCGTAAGGGTTGTACGTGCCGGGCGTCACGTATGCGCCGACCGGTGCCGTCCACCGCCCACCCGCGTCAGGCAGCCCCACCGACAGCACATCGAATGCCCTCATGCGACCCGCTCTTCCCCTGTGTTTCATATGAACGGACGTCCCCACGCCCGGTTCCAGACGTCCCCGCGTCTGGGAAGCAGCGTCCCCACGCCCCGGATAAGGGTGACCGCAAAGACGCTCCCCGCCCTCCGCTCGGTTGCGGCTGGCGGGGAGGTGAAACCTCGTCTGCAATCCTCGGCCCAGGAAGTTGCATGTTCAAGTGGTCCAGACCGAAGAACCGGTCCACAAGATCCTCACAGATCCTACAAATGAATCCTCTGTGATCCAGAACTTTTACCGGCCGGGGGTATGGGCCCGGTGCTAGGCCGCCGACCGCTCCGCGGCCACCAGTTCGGCGATCTGCGCGGTGTTGAGCGCGGCGCCCTTGCGCAGGTTGTCCCCGCACACGAACAGCTCCAGCGCCGTCGGGTCGTCCAGGGTCCGGCGCACCCGGCCGACCCAGGTCGGGTCGGTACCGACGACGTCGGCGGGGGTGGGGAACTCGCCCGCGGCCGGGTTGTCGAAGAGGACCACGCCGGGGGCGGTCGCGAGAATCTCACGGGCCTTGTCGACGGTGACCTCGCTCTCGAAGCGGGCGTGCACGGTGAGGGAGTGCACGGTGACCACGGGGACGCGGACGCAGGTGACCGCGACGGGGAGGGAGGGCAGGCCGAGGATCTTGCGGGACTCGTCCCGCACCTTCATCTCCTCCGACGACCAGCCGTCCTCCCGCAGCGAACCGGCCCACGGTACGACGTTCAGCGCGACCGGCTCCGGGAACGGCCCGGTGTTGTCCCCCACGACCCGCCGCACGTCGCCCGGGTTGGTGCCGAGGTCGGTGCCGGCCACCAGGGACAGCTGTTCGCGCAGGGTCCGCACGCCGGCCTGACCGGCCCCGCTGACCGCCTGGTACGAGGAGACGACCAGCTCGCGCAGGCCGAACTCGGCGTGCAGCGCGCCCATCGCGACGATCATGGACAGGGTGGTGCAGTTGGGGTTGGCGACGATGCCGCGCGGGCGGCTCCGCACCGCGTGCGGGTTGACCTCGGGGACGACCAGCGGCACGTCCGGGTCCATGCGGAAGGCGCCGGAGTTGTCGACGACCACGGCGCCGCGGGCGGCGGCGACGGGCGCCCACTCGGCGGAGACCTCGTCGGGCACGTCGAACATCGCGACGTCGACCCCGTCGAAGGCGTCCTCGGTGAGCGCCACCACCTCGACCTCCTCGCCGCGCACGGCCAGCTTGCGGCCGGCCGAGCGCGGGGAGGCGATGAGCCTGATCTCGCCCCAGACGTCCGCGCGCTGGGACAGGATCTGGAGCATGACCGTACCGACGGCCCCGGTCGCTCCCACGACCGCGAGCGTCGGCCGCCCGGAACGTCCGGGTCCTGCGGTGCCGGTCATCAGCGGCCGGTGCCTCCGTAGACCACGGCCTCGTCACTGTCGGAGTCCAGGCCGAAGGCGCTGTGCACGGCGCGCACGGCCTCCGGCACGTCGTCCTTGCGGGTGACGACCGAGATGCGGATCTCGGAGGTCGAGATCAGCTCGATGTTCACGCCGGCGTCGCTGAGCGCCGTGAAGAAGTCGGCCGTGACACCGGGATTGGTCTTCATGCCCGCGCCGACGAGGGAGATCTTGCCGATCTGGTCGTCGTAGCGCAGGGAGTCGAAGCCGATGGTGCCCTTGTTCTTCTCCAGGGCGTCGATGGCCTTGCGGCCCTCGGTCTTCGGCAGGGTGAAGGAGATGTCCGTCAGGCCCGTGGACGCGGCGGACACGTTCTGCACGACCATGTCGATGTTGATCTCGGCGTCCGCGATCGTGCGGAAGATCGACGCGGCCTCGCCGGGCTTGTCGGGCACGCCGACGACCGTGACCTTGGCCTCGGAGGTGTCGTGCGCGACACCGGAGATGAGAGCCTGCTCCACCTGCTTGTCCCCTTGCTCGATCGGCTCGCTGCTGACCCACGTGCCCTGCAGTCCGCTGAAGGACGAGCGGACGTGGATCGGGATGTTGTACCGGCGGGCGTACTCCACGCAGCGGTGGAGCAGCACCTTGGAGCCGGAGGCGGCCAGTTCGAGCATGTCCTCGAACGAGATCCAGTCGATCTTCTTGGCCTTCTTCACCACGCGCGGGTCGGCGGTGAACACACCGTCGACGTCCGTGTAGATCTCGCACACCTCGGCCTCGAGCGCGGCGGCGAGGGCGACGGCGGTGGTGTCGGAGCCGCCGCGGCCGAGCGTGGTGATGTCCTTGGTGTCCTGGCTGACGCCCTGGAACCCGGCGACGATGGCGATGTTGCCCTCGTCCACCGAGGCCTTGATCCGGCCCGGTGTGACATCGATGATGCGGGCTTTGTTGTGGACCGAGTCGGTGATGACACCTGCCTGGCTGCCGGTGAAGCTCTGGGCGTTGTGGCCCAGGTTCTTGATCGCCATGGCCAGCAGGGCCATGGAGATCCGCTCCCCGGCGGTCAGCAGCATGTCGAGCTCGCGGCCGGCAGGGATCGGGGAAACCTGCTCGGCGAGATCGATCAGCTCGTCCGTCGTGTCGCCCATCGCGGAAACCACGGCGACCACCTGGTGGCCGTTCTTCTTGGCTTCCACGATCCGCTTGGCGACGCGCTTGATGCCTTCGGCATCGGCTACGGAGGAGCCTCCGTACTTCTGCACGACAAGGCCCACGTGCGCTCCTCGCTCAGTCCGTCGTTGTCCACAGTCCGCCCACAGATGTGCGCGCTGCGGTCCGCTCAGTCTATCGACGTCCGAAATTCCCCCCTCCGCGATATCGCATGGTGAGACATCGGACGCTCGCGAAGGGCTCATGCCCAGCCGCAGCCCAGCCACTCGAAAAGTGCCCCGCGTCACACTCGACGCGGCGGTTTTCAGTCGGCGAGACCTTCGAGGGGCCGGGGGGACGGGTGTCCAGGCTGACGCCCACGGGCTCGGGAAGTCCGACCACGCCGGACGGGCCGGAACGTGTCGGACGCAACCGCCACCGCCCGTGTTCCGCTCCGGTTTCTCTCAAGCTCCGGGACGACCTGCGGAAGCGCGGGGAAATCGAGGGGCCGTCGACAAACCCCGGACGTTGAATTCAAAACTGAATTACCTGATCCCGCGGACAGGCGAACAAAAACAGCCATTGGCGGGATGATCATCCACCGTGTTACATTCCTGCCGCGTCGAACACCTGGCCTGACCAGCCGGGTTGGACGCCGGAACCGCCGTCACGAAGTGACGTGGCGGTCGGAGGGGACATTAATCGGGGGAAGAAGTCCGCGGGGGGACCATTTCGGTTTCCACGCCAGTCCAGGTCGCCCTTTTGGGCTTCCTCCCCTTGTGATTGAACACAAGGGAGATCGTACATGACCCGCACTACTCTGCGTCTGGCCGCTGTTTCGGCCGTTGCCGTCCTGACGGTCGGGGCGGGCGCGAGCCTGGCGCAGGCCGCGGAAGCCACCGCCTCGGCCCCCGCGGCGGTTTCGTCCGCGCCGGCACTCACCGCGGCCCAGGCCCGGGCGCTCCTCGCCGACCCGGCCGTCTCCGCCGGACTGAACGCCCGGGACACCACGTCCCTGCGTGCCGTGGCCGACGGAACGGCCACCGAGGTGCAGGCCCGAGGGGCCGTCGGCGGTGCCGCCAAGGCCCTGTTCAACCTGCTGAAGAAGCACGGCGGCAAGGTGTACAGCGGCGCGGTCAAGGCCGCCAAGTCGAACTGCGGCAAGTTCCGTTCGTACATGGACGGCCTGCCCTGGTACCACCCGGTCCGCATCGCGTGGGTCGCGGCCGGCGCCGAGGCCCAGTACCAGCTGTACACGTACATCCGCAGCCTCGTCTGAGACACCGGGACTCGTCGCGTGGGGGTGGTGCGCCGTGCCGGGGGGACGGCGCACCACCCCGCGCGGCGGAAGGAGACACATCGATGAGCGACGTCGAAGCCCCGCGGGCGCTGCGACACCTGTGGGCCTCTCCCGCGCTGTTCGTCCTGGCGGCGTTCGTCGCGTTCAACGTGGTGGGCAGCCGTGAGGCGGGATGGGCGCTGATGGCCGGAGGGCTGTCGGGGCCGCTCGTCGCGCTCGGGTGGCAGACGGTACGGCGGGAACGGCCGGAGACGGCGTTCGTCGTCGTACCGCTGGGGCTGCTGGTGCTGATGTCCGTGCTGTTCGGGCTCAACGAAGGGCCGCCCTGGGGCTGACGGGGCGCGGCGCGGACGTCGAGGACCGCGGCCTCGCAGGCCCCTCAGCTGACGGGACGCACGCCCAGGGGGGTGCCGATCTCCTCGGCCATGACCTTGCCCGCCTCGAACTCGAGGGTGTCGTCGCCGATGCCCTGGTCGGTGTCGAGGCCGTCGAGCTCGGCCAGGGGCTGGTTCAGGCGGACGTGCGCGACGACCGACTGCAGGGCGCGCAGCGCCGCCGACGCCGTGGAGCCCCAGTTGGAGAAGTAGGAGAACTGCCACCACCACAGCGCCTCCGACGTACGGCCGGCGCGGTAGTGGGCCATGCCGTGGCGCAGGTCGGTGATGACGTCGGTGAGGTCGTCGGAGATGCGGGCCGGGACCGGGGCCTTGCGGGGCTCGTAGGGGTCGAAGACCTCGGAGTAGACGTCGATCGGCTCCAGGAGCCGGGCGAGGTTCTCGCGGAGTTCGTCGACGTCGGCCTCGGGGCCCATGTCGGGCTCGTAGCGCTCGTCGGGGACGATGTCCTCGTGGGCGCCCAGGCGACCGCCGGCCAGGAGCAGCTGGGAGACCTCCAGGAGGAGGAACGGCACTGCCGAGTCCGGCTCGTCGCCCTTCGCGACCACGGTGACGGCGACCAGGAAACTCTCGATCTGATCGGCGATCTGTACCGCGAAGTCGTCCGGGTTCTGGTGCGTCGCGTGCAGCGTGGCGTCAGACATCTAGGAGTCGTCTCCCCTCGAAGGCGCGGCCGAGGGTCACCTCGTCCGCGTATTCCAGGTCGCCGCCCACCGGGAGGCCGCTGGCCAGGCGGGTGACCTTCAGGCCCATGGGCTTGATCATGCGGGCGAGGTACGTGGCCGTGGCCTCGCCCTCGAGATTGGGGTCCGTGGCGAGGATCAGCTCGGTCACCGTGCCGTCCGCCAGCCGGGCCAGGAGTTCCCGTATGCGCAGATCGTCGGGGCCGACCCCGTCGATCGGGCTGATCGCGCCGCCCAGCACGTGGTAGCGGCCCCGGAACTCACGGGTGCGCTCGATGGCCACGACGTCCTTGGGCTCCTCCACGACGCAGATGACCGCGGGGTCGCGGCGGGTGTCGCGGCAGATGGTGCACTGCTCCTCCTGCGCGACGTTCCCGCAGGTCGCGCAGAAGCGGACCTTCGCCTTGACCTCCATCAGCGCGTGCGCCAGACGCCGTACGTCCGTGGGCTCCGCCTGCAGGATGTGGAAGGCGATCCGCTGCGCGCTCTTGGGACCGACGCCGGGCAGCCGCCCCAGCTCGTCGATGAGGTCCTGGACCACGCCTTCGTACAACGGACTGCCGTCCTTCCTGGTGTTCCTTCACTACGTACGGTAGAGGCCCGCGGCCCCGCTTAGAAGCCCCGAAGGCCCGCGAGGCCCCGGCCGGTGACCTCGCTCAGAAGGGGAGACCGGGGATGCCGCCCCCGCCGAGCCCCTGGGCGAGCGGGCCGAGCTTCTGCTGCTGCAGCGTCTGGGCGTTCTCGTTGGCCGCCTGGACCGCCGCGACGACCAGGTCCGCGAGGGTCTCGGTGTCCTCCGGGTCCACCGCCTTCGGGTCGATCTTCAGCGACCGCAGTTCGCCGGATCCGGTGACGGTCGCCTTGACCAGACCGCCGCCGGCCTGGCCCTCGACCTCCGTCCTGGCCAGTTCCTCCTGGGCCTTGGCCAGGTCCTGCTGCATCTTCTGGGCCTGCTGGAGCAGCTGCTGCATGTTGGGCTGGCCACCACCGGGGATCACGATTCAGCTCCTAGGTCGGTCCGTCGGTCCGGGTGCGAGGGGACGCACCGCTCGGCACGAGCCTACGTGGTCGGGACAGCCGTCGCCCCGGCACTCTTTCGGGTGAGTCCCTTCGGGGGCCCTATACCTGATCACGGCCCCCTTCCGGGCGTAAAAGGACGCGAACCCCCGACGCGCCCACCCGTTGGGCGGTAGGAAAGGCCCGGCGCGCGAGCACCACGCGTGACCGGCCGAGCGCGCACGGTGCGTGGGCGCGGGGCCGGCCAGGTCGGTTCAGGAGGGGAGATACCGGGTGGTTCAGCCGGAGATGCAGCCCGAGGGTCGGCCACACGACGGGCGGGGCGACGGCGCGGCCGGACCGTGGCCCGGCGACCCCGGCGGTCGGGCGTTCCCGCTCGGGGACTGGGGTGAGCCGGCCGTGCGGCTGGACGAGCTGTACCGGTGGGTGGAGCGCGGGGCGCTGGACACGGCCGCCTGGTACCTGGCGGACCGGGCGTGGAAGCGGCGCTGTGCGTGGGCGCTGCGGGCCGGCACCGCGCTGGGCGGGCTGACCGGGGCCGCGCTGCCGCTGCTGGATCTGACCGGCGCGGCGGACGGTGTCACTCCGTGGGGGTACCTGGCGCTGCTGCTCGCCGTGGCCTGTGTGGCGGGCGACCGGTTCTTCGGGATGACGTCCGGCTGGATGCGGGACGTGGCGACCGTGCAGGCCGTGCACCGGCGGCTGCAGGCGTTCCAGTTCGACTGGGCGTCGGAGTGTGTCCGTGAGGTGCTGGGCCCCGCGGAGGGTACGGCCGGTGAGGCGGCGGAGCGCTGTCTGACGGTGTTGCGGCGCTTCACGGAGGACGTGACGGAGCTGGTCCGGGTCGAGACCGCCGACTGGATGATGGAGTTCCGCAGCGGGGGCGCGCCGCTGGGGGTGCGGACGGCGCTGGCCGGCGCGGGGCGGCCGGAGGGTGCCGTTCCGGCCGGGCGTTTCCCGTCCCCGCCGAACGGTGCCCGGCCGAACATGCCGCGCCAGCGGCCGCCGGAGGCCCGCTGAGGGCTCCGCCGGGGTGGGGCACGGTGTGTTGTTCGCACGGTGCGTGGATTCGCGCCGGTGCGGGTGCGGGGCGGAGGGTGTTCGCGCGGCCCGGCGCTTCCGGGGTGCCGCCGCACCCACCCGCGCCGCCCTGGGGGGCACCTCCCAGGCCCTCAACCGCCCCCGCCCCGCCGCCGCAAGCAGGCCTGAGCCCGGGGGAACCACCCCTTCCTCGAACGCGTCTTCGAGATCTGACCGGCGCCCCCTGTGCGTACGTGACAGGGGGCTCCGTACACGACGACGTGACGACTGGGACGGTGTGCGTGAGCGACAGAACGAAGCATGTGGGATGGGTGGCCGCGGGACTGCTGGTGGCGGCCGCGGGTCTCACGGGCTGCTCGAGCGAGGACGGCCCCGCGACCGACGCCAAGGCGACGACGAGCAACTCGGCGTCCCCGCAGTCCCCCTCGGCGTCCGCCCCCGCGTCCTCGTCCGCCGCGGACCGGTCCTCGCCGGAGGCGACGGTCGCCGCGTGGGTCACCGCTGTCGTCAAGGGCGAGGTGAAGCAGGCGTGCCTGCTGATGGGCGAGGAGGGCCCGCCGCCCACCACCGGTTCCGAGGAGACCTGCGCCGACGACTCGGCGCAGGGCAAGCGCGTCCAGAAGAGCATCGGCGCGTTCCAGGAATCGTTCACCCCCGCCTCCGGGTCGGAGAACCCGAGCGTGGAGGTCACCGGGGCACCGGCCGACGGTGACAAGGCGCGCTACTCCGCCGACGAGATCACGATCGACGGCCGGACCCTGGAGGACGTCATCCTGTCCAACTCCACCGGCTTGGAGAAGGGCCAGCTCAAGGTGGGTATCCAGTCGTCGAAGCTCGACGACGGGTGGTACGTGACCGACATGGACTTCGACATCGGCTGACCGTGCGGTGCGCCGCGGCCCGGGCGCTCGCGACGGTCAGTCGCGGGTGTACGTCAGCTGTTCGCCCGTGCCGCTGCTCACACGGCGCAGGGAGCCGTCGGGGAGCAGGGTGATCTCGCTGGAGGAGCCGGGCGTGCAGGCGCCCGGCTCGCCGACGGTGACGGTGGACGGGCCGATCCGCAGCCGGCCGTCGGAGGCGCCGGTGAGAGGCGCCTCGAAGACGCAGTGGTAGGAGCCGCTGCCGGTGGGCCCGTCGGCCACCAGGGACATCACCGTGTCGCCGACCTCGCCCTGCTGGACGGTGAGCCGGCGGGTGTGGTGCCCGCCGTCGTTGTCGATGGTGGTGGACCAGCGGCCCAGGAAGTCCGTGGGGACCGTCCCGTCCTCCGGGTCGTCGCCGCTCGGCTCCCCGCTCCCGGACGGCCGGCCGTCGTCGGTGGTCGCCGGGCCGCCGGTGCTCGGCCGCTCGCCGTCCGGTGCCGCCGGCGTCGTCGGGTCGCCGCCCGCGCGGTGGTCGCCCTCGGTGCCGCTCATCAGCGCGTACACGGTGCCGCCCGCGGCGAGCGCCACGATCAGCGCGATCACCACGAGGAGCGCGGTGGACCGGCCGTCCCGGCGCGGGTCGTGCGGCGGACCGTACGGCTGCGGGTGCCCGGTGAAGGGCGGCGGCCCGTACGGCGGGGTCCCGCCCGGGCCGTGGCCGCCGTACGGATGGCCGTACGGGGGCGGCTGGGGGTGCGGCTGCGGGTGGCCGTACGCGCCGCCCGGCGCCGGTCCCGGGGGCGGGGCGGGGTGGCCCGGGCCGACCACGACCGTGGGCAGGTGGTTCACGCCGGGCTGTCCCGGCGGAGGCGGCACGGAGGCGTCGGGCGGCGGTACGGCGGAGTCGTCGGCGGCGCGGGCGTGCTCGGGCGTGGTACCGGGCGGCCCGGGAAGAGCGGGCGCCCGCACACCCCCCGGCTCCCCCGGCCCCGCACCGGCCGGCGCCTCCGGGTCCTCCGCGTCGAGGAGCCGTACCGCGTGGCGGCCGAGCTGGGCGACCAGGGCGCTGGGCAGCCACGGGTCGCGGGAGCGGCCGTCGGCGACGGTGTCCTCCGCGCCGGTGCGGGCCAGCACCTCGTCGAGCGTGGGCCGTGCGGCCGGGTCCTTGCGCAGGCACGCCCGGACCAGTTCGGCGAGCCCCTCGGGCACCTGCTCCAGGTCCGGTTCCTCCTGGGCGATGCGGAACATCAGGGCGTGCACCCCGCTGTTGGCGGTGCCGAAGGGAAGCACCCCGGTGGCCGCGTAGGCGAGGACCGAGCCGAGACAGAAGACGTCGCAGGCGGACGTGACGCGGTCGCCGCGCACCTGCTCGGGCGCCATGAAGCCGGGCGAGCCGACGAGCGCCCCGGTGCGGGTGAGCCCGCCGTCGGTCACGGTCTCCAGCGCACGGGCGATGCCGAAGTCGATGACCCGCGGCCCGTCGATGGTGACCAGCACGTTGGACGGCTTGAGGTCACGGTGGACGATCCCCGCCGCGTGGATGTCCTTCAGGGCGTACGCGAGTCCGGCGGCGAGGATGCGCACCGACCGCTCGGGCAGCGCCCCGTGGTCGTGTCCCACCACCTGCTGGAGGCTCGGCCCGGCGACGTACCCGGTGGCCACCCACGGCACGGCCGCCTCGGTGTCGGCGTCCAGCACCGGTGCCGTCCAGTCGCCGCCGACCTGCCGGGCGGCCCGCACCTCCTGGCGGAAGCGGGCGCGGAACTCCTCCTGCCGGGCCAGCTCCTCGCGGACCAGTTTCACGGCGACCGTGCGTCCCCGGTCGGACCGGGCGAGATAGACCTGGCCCATGCCGCCGGCGCCCAGCCGTGCCAGCAGCCGGTAGGCCCCGATCTGGCGCGGATCCCCGATCCCGAGCTTGTCCATCGCTGCGCCGCCTTCCCCCCGCAGTGAGCAACGGATCGAGGATAGTGGCGGTGCGGTGCCCGGTGAGCTGGGCGACCTCTACGGTTCCGTAACAGGCGGGCCGAGGGCGTCGAGCACCTCGGACAGGCGTTCCAGCGCGCGCACCGCCTCCATGAGCCCCTCCTGTCCGTACGCCTCCTCGAAGGCGCGCGCGAGCCGCCCCGCGTACGCCGCGTGCCCGGGGCCGATCCGGCGGACGGCCGAGCGGCCCTCCTCGGTCGGGGCGAGGAGTTTGGCGCGGCGGTGGGCGGGGTTGGGCCGGTACTCGGCGAGGCCACGCTCCACCAGCAGGTCGGCGACGCGCTGCACGCTCTGCCGGGTGATGCCCATGGCCCGGGCGATCCCGGACACCGGCAGCGGTTCGCCGAGCACCGCGCCCAGCACCTGCCACCAGGCGGCGGTGAGCCCGGCGGGGCGGGCCAGTTCCTCGGCGACCGCGAGGAACTGGCCGTTCAGCCGGAACGTGCCGAGCGCGCCCCGGCTGAGCAGGTCCTGTTCCTCCCGGCTCACCGGCCCGCCGCCCGCGTCCACTCGGCGAACGCGGCCGGGTCGGAGTCGTGGAACAGCCGGTACCAGGCGTCGACGGCCTTGTCCTCGTAGGCGCCGAGCAGCGTGAGGATCTCGCGGGCGAAGGCGACCGGTTCGGTCGGTCCCGCGGTGACGAGGTCGCCGTCGGTGACGGCGTCGGCCTCGACGTACCGGTCCGCGCCCGCGTAGCCGGTCGCCGCGAGGTAGGGGGCGGCGGCGCTGGTGTGGGCGCGGTCGTCGAGCAGGCCCTCGCGGGCGAGTCCGGCGGTGGCTCCGCAGATCGCGGCGACCGGGACGCCCGCGTCGAGGAAGGCGCGGGCGGTGCGGGCGGCGGGGGCGAGGTCGTCACCCTCGTCCCAGGCGGCGGCGCCGGGGAGGATCAGCAGGGAGCTGTCCTCGGGGCGCAGCTGCTCCAGCGCGAGGTCGGGCAGGGCGCGGAGGCCGCCCATGCTGGTGACGGGCCGTCCGCCGGGGGTGGCGGTGCGGACCTCGCGGCCCGCGAGGGCGAGGTGCGCGGTGGCGTGACCGGTCTCCCAGTCGGCCCAGGTGTCGTAGAGGGCGAGATGCACGGGCTTGCGGGTCATGACCGCTCCCTGGAGTCGGTGGCTCTTGTGAACCTCTGCCGAACTATGACAACAGCCTGTCATAATGACAGGAGGCTGTCAATAGCTCGTGCGGGGGCACCCGCCAGGGTCACCGCCCCCCTTGTCGACAACCTGTCGCGGAAAGCCGCCGACCGCAGACAGGCCGCCGATGTCGCTCCCCCGCCGGTCCCCCCTACCCTCGGGCGCATGACCCCTCAGCCCAACCCCGAGGCCGGTGCGGCCGTCAAGGCCGCCGACCGTGCGCACGTGTTCCACTCCTGGTCCGCGCAGGAGCTCATCGACCCGCTCGCCGTCGCCGGGGCGGAGGGGTCGTACTTCTGGGACTACGACGGCCGCCGCTACCTCGACTTCACCAGCGGCCTCGTCTACACCAACATCGGCTACCAGCACCCCAAGGTCGTCGCCGCGATCCAGGAGCAGGCGGCGAGGATGACGACGTTCGCGCCCGCGTTCGCGATCGAGGCGCGTTCGGAGGCGGCCCGGCTGATCGCGGAACGCACCCCGGGCGACCTGGACAAGATCTTCTTCACCAACGGCGGCGCCGACGCCGTGGAGCACGCCCTGCGCATGGCCCGGCTGCACACCGGCCGGCCCAAGGTCCTCTCCGCGTACCGCTCGTACCACGGCGGCACCCAGCAGGCCGTGAACGTCACCGGCGACCCGCGCCGCTGGGCCTCCGACAGCGCCACCGCCGGGGTCGTGCACTTCTGGGCGCCGTTCCTGTACCGCTCGCGCTTCTACGCCGAGACCGAGGAGCAGGAGTGCGCGCGGGCACTGGAGCACCTGGAGACGACGATCGCCTTCGAGGGGCCCTCGACGATCGCCGCGATCGTCCTGGAGACCATTCCGGGCACCGCCGGCATCATGCCGCCCCCGCCCGGCTACCTCGCCGGGGTCCGCGCACTGTGCGACACGTACGGCATCGTCATGGTGCTGGACGAGGTGATGGCCGGGTTCGGCCGCACCGGCACGTGGTTCGCGGCCGACCTGTACGACGTCGTGCCCGACCTGATGACCTTCGCCAAGGGCGTGAACTCCGGCTACGTGCCGCTGGGCGGTGTCGCCATCTCCCCCGCGATCGCCGACACCTTCGGCACCCGCCCCTACCCGGGCGGCCTGACCTACTCCGGGCACCCGCTGGCCTGCGCCGCCGCCGTCGCGACGATCAACGTGATGGAGGAGGAGGGCGTCGTCGACAACGCCGCCTCCCTCGGCGCGTCCGTCGTCGGCCCCGCCCTGCGGGAGCTGGCCGAACGCCACCCGAGCGTGGGCGAGGTGCGCGGCACCGGCATGTTCTGGGCTCTGGAGCTGGTGCGCGACCGGGAGACCCGGGAGCCGCTGGTGCCGTACAACGCGTCCGGTGAGGCCAACGCCCCGATGGCCGCCTTCGCCGCCGCCGCGAAGAAGGCCGGCCTCTGGCCGTTCGTGAACATGAACCGCACCCACGTGGTGCCGCCGCTCAACACGAGCGAGGCGGAGCTGAAGGAGGGGCTGACGGCCCTGGACACGGCTCTCGCCGTGGCCGACGAACACGTGAGGTGACCGGCTGAGTCACCGGCCTTCCAACGGGCGCGAGGGGGTCTCCCCTCGCGCCCGTTCGAACATCCGGCGCCGCGCCTGAACCGCGTAAGGTGGCCTGCCCGTGGACTTTTGCGAGCACGCCACTCGAACGCGATGAGGGAGACGCCCCGACCATGCCCCGCCTCAGCGGCAACGTCGCCGTGACCCGCAGCACCCTGCGGCAGCAGATCGCCGACGCGCTCCGTGACGAGGTGCTGGCCGGGCGGCTCCAGCCGGGGCAGGAGTTCACCGTCAAGGAGATCGCCGACCAGTACGGCGTGTCCGCGACGCCCGTGCGGGAGGCACTGGTCGACCTGTCGGCGCAGGGCCTGCTCGACGCCGACCAGCACCGTGGCTTCCGGGTGCACGAGTACTCCGCCGACGACTTCCGCGGCATGATCGAGGCGCGCAGCCTGGTGACCGAGGGGATGTTCCACGCCCTGGTCCACGACGACCTGCCGCATCTCAGGCCGGGAGAGCCCCGGCTGGCCGCGCTGCTCGCCGGGGTGCGCAGGCGCGGCGAGGAGGCCCGGCGCGCGGCCCAGGCCGGCGAGGTCACCGTGCTGATCGGCTACGACCTGCGGTTCTGGCGCGAACTGGCGTCCGCGTTCGGCAATCCGTACCTCACCGACTTCCTGCACCGGCTGCGCGTGCAGATGTGGGTGTACGTGGTGCAGCACCTGCGGAAGCTGCCCGACTCGCGGGGGCGGCTGTGGGCGGAGCACACCGAGCTGGTCGACGCCCTGTCCCGCCGCGACATCGACGCCGCCCGCGTGATCCTGGAGGCGTACACCGCGTACTCCCTCTCCCTCGTCGAGGGGCTGACGGCCGACGCGGTGGGTAAGGGACCCGTACGACGGCCCGCACGGCAGGATCCGCCCGCACGGGACGCCGATACGCTTCCCTGACCACGTCCCGATCCCGTCCCGACCCCGTCCCGGACCCGGACGTCCCACCCGACGACCGCGCGAAGCGAGGAGTCCTCTTTTGGCCTGTGACCTGTGGCTGGTACCGCTCGTCGACGTGTTGTGCCACACGCCCGACAACCCCTTCGCCGAGGAACTCGCGCAGTACAATTCGGTCCTCGCCGACGCGGGACTCCCGCCGGTGCCGGTGTACCAGTACATGCCGGGTCTGACCGGCGAGGTGGCCCCGGTCGCCGGATTCGACTACGACGCC
The DNA here is from genome assembly GCF_000527195.1 of Streptomyces sp. CNH189. Classification (NCBI taxonomy): domain Bacteria; kingdom Bacillati; phylum Actinomycetota; class Actinomycetes; order Kitasatosporales; family Streptomycetaceae; genus Streptomyces; species Streptomyces sp. CNH189. The sequence continues at coordinate 49,676 of NZ_AZUS01000012.1, read as the reverse complement.
CTGCACTTCCTGCGGCGCGTGTACCTGCTCCAGGTCTGCGGCCTCCCGGTCACCCCGGTCGACGAACTGGGCGGCGACTACGAGCAGTTGCTGGAGATGTTCGAGTCCACGGCCCAGCAGTCCCACCTGGTCTGGCACTACGACCACGCCGGCGCCTACGTGCCCGTCGACTTCCCGAGCCCTCTGTCCAGCGACGAACTCCTCGCGGGCGGCGGCCCCTTGGGTTCCTCGCACGCGCTGCTGCGGGAACTGGAGCTGGTCGCCCCGTCCATCGGCATCGACCCGGGAAACCCGCCGGCCGCGCCCGAACCGCCGGGGGCCCCGACCGAGCTGGAGGAGCCGGCCGTGCCCGCGCCGTACGACCCCAGCCCCTTCGCCCGCGAGCGGCACGTGTGGCTGGGCCTGCACGCGGCGGCGACGCGGAGCCTCGCCCAGGGCTCGATGATCGTCTTCAGCTGAGCGTCACCGTCACCGCAGTTCGGAGAGCCCCTTCCGCAGGTCCTCGGCGTTCATCACCGGGGTCATCTCGACCTCGGCGTCGAACAGCGAGAAGAACGGCTCACCGGTGGGCGGGATCTGTGAGCTGTCCTCGAGGTCGAGGACCAGCAGGCAGGTCCGGCGGCCGCCGAGCGGACCGAAGTAGGCGGCCTCGGGCTGGAGCCGCTCCATGGTCTCCTTCATCAGCTCGGGCATCTTCCCGTTGCGGATGACCTCGTTCGCCTTCTCCGTGTCCAGCGTCGCCTTGAGCATCACGCGCATCGCACTCACCCTCTTCCGCGTCGATGCACGCGGGTACAGCGTCAGGCTATGCCCGTGCACCGGCGCCCGCGCGGGCGCCGGTGCACGCGGCGACAGACCTGCTGACCTGCTGACCTACAGGAACGAGTTGATCTCGATCGTCTCGTCACGGCCCGGGCCCACGCCGATCGCGGAGATCGGGGCGCCGGACATCTCCTCGAGCGCCTTGACGTACGCCTGGGCGTTCTTCGGCAGGTCGGAGAAGGACTTCGCCTTGCTGATGTCCTCGCTCCAGCCCGGCAGCATCTCGTAGACCGGCTTCGCGTGGTGGAAGTCGGACTGCGAGTACGGCAGCTCCTCGACGCGCCTGCCGTCGATCTCGTAGGCCACGCACACCGGGATCTGCTCCCAGCCGGTGAGGACGTCGAGCTTGGTGAGGAAGAAGTCGGTGAGGCCGTTCACGCGGGTGGCGTAGCGGGCGATCACCGCGTCGAACCAGCCGCAGCGCCGGTCACGGCCGGTGGTGACACCGCGCTCACCGCCGATGCGCCGCAGGGCCTCGCCGTCCTCGTCGAGCAGCTCCGTCGGGAACGGGCCGGCGCCGACACGGGTGGTGTACGCCTTCAGGATGCCGATGACCCGGCTGATCTTCGTCGGACCCACGCCCGCGCCCGTGCAGGCGCCGCCCGCGGTCGGGTTCGACGAGGTGACGAAGGGGTACGTGCCGTGGTCGATGTCGAGCAGGGTGCCCTGGCCGCCCTCGAAGAGGACCACCTTGTCCTGCTCCAGCGCCTCGTTCAGCACCAGCACGGTGTCGGCGACGTACGGAGCCAGCTTCTCCGCGTAGGCCAGCAGCTCCTCGACCACCTGCTCCACGGCGATCGCGCGCCGGTTGTAGAGCTTGGTGAGCATCTGGTTCTTGACGTCGAGGGCCGCTTCGACCTTCTGGGTGAGGATCGACTCGTCGTAGAGGTCCTGCACCCGGATGCCGACACGGTTGATCTTGTCGGCGTAGGTCGGGCCGATGCCCCGGCCGGTGGTCCCGATCTTGCGCTTGCCGAGGAAACGCTCGGTCACCTTGTCCACCGTCACGTTGTACGGCGTGATGATGTGGGCGTTACCGCTGATCAGGAGCTTGGACGTGTCGACGCCGCGCTCGTTCAGACCGCTCAGCTCGGAGAGCAGGACCGACGGGTCGACGACGACACCGTTGCCGATGACCGGCGTGCAGCCGGGGGAGAGAATCCCGGAAGGGAGCAGGTGCAGGGCGTACTTCTGATCGCCCACGACCACCGTGTGGCCGGCGTTGTTGCCGCCCTGGTAGCGCACCACATAGTCGACGGAACCACCGAGAAGGTCCGTCGCCTTTCCCTTGCCTTCGTCACCCCACTGAGCACCGAGCAGCACAAGTGCGGGCACGCGCGTACACCCCTTCCGGGCGGGGCATGTCCAAGGTCAGGGGCGCACACGGAGGATCTCCGCCGCGTGCACCGCGACCACCGTTGGCCGCAACCGTCGGACCGGATGCCCCGGAATAGACGAAGCCCCTGGCGCAATAGCGCAAAGGGGCTCTTGCACAAAGATGCTACCCGAGGAAGCGAGGCATGGCCGAGGTGGCGACTTCCGGGACTTCTTCCGCGACGTCCGATCAGCTTCTGGTGGTCATCGATCCGGTCGCCCGGCGGGCGGACGGCGAGTCGGTCCGTATCGCGAAGGACGTGCTCAGCGCCGGTACGGCCGGTGCGAAGGTGTGTCTGCCGGACGGCCCGGAGGAGTTCGCCCGGGCGCTGGCCCGGCGCGGCTCACGCCGTCCGGTGGTGGTGGGCGACGACCGGGCGCTGGTGCGGACGGTGGAACTGCTGCACCGGCACCGGGAGCTGGCCGGATGCCTGCTGTCCCTGGTGCCGGTCGGGGGCGCGGTGTCGCTCGCCCGGTCGCTGGGCGTCCCGTGCGGGGCGGTGGCCGCGGCGCGGGCCGTGCTGGACGGGGCGGAGCGCCGGATGGACCTGCTGGTGGACGACAGCGACGGCGTGGTGCTGGGCGCGCTGCGCATCCCGCCGCTCGGCGGCCCGCCCCGGGTGCGCGACACCGACGGCGGGGTGACCCGTCCCTGGCTGCAGACCTGCCGCTCCTTCGTCCGGACGCTGGCGCCCGCCCGGCCGCCCGCCGCAGCCGGGTCGGGGCCGACGCGGCTGCTGGTGGAGGTGGACGGGGTGACGCTGGTCGACCTGCACCAGTCGGTGGAGGCGGTCTCGGTGGTCCCCGGCGTCTCGGGCAGGGCCCGCGTCGAGGTCCGCCCGGCCTCGGTGGGCGCGGAGGCGTCCCCCCTGTCGGCCGACGCCCGCACGGTCACCGTCTCGGGCGCCCACTTCCGCTACCGCGCGGACTCCACCGTCTCGGGCCCGGTCCGCACCCGCACCTGGGAGGTGCACGAGGCGGCCTGGGGCCTGACGCTGCCGGCGTGAGTCAGGCTCCGGCACCGGTACGGGTCGGTGGGTTCTCCCCGTCCCCGCCGAACAGTTGCTCCCGGCGGGCCCGCCAGCGCTCCGTCATCGCCTCGAGCTCCTTCTCCACGAACTCGAAGAAGGCCAGCGTCTCCGCCAGCCGCCGGCCCGCCGGGGTGTTCCCTCCCAGACTGGCGATGCCTTCCCGCAGGGCCCCCTCCCAGCGCCTGATGACGGCGTCGCGATTGGTGAGGGCCTCGTACCACTGGTCGCCGTGGACCCGGTAGCGCTCCCGGCGGGAGCCCGGTTCGCGCTCGCGGGAAACCATGTGCTGGCGCGCCAGGTAGCGCACCGCGCCCGAGACCGCGGCCGGTGAGATCGTGAGCCGTTCACTCAGCTCGACGGAGGTCAGGACGCCGCCGTCGGAGGCGAGCAGGGCGGCGAAGACGCGCGCGGGCATGCGCGGGAGTCCGGCCTCCACCAACTGCGCGGCGAAGTGCTCCACGAACTTCGAGACGGCCTCCGGGTCCCGGGGCGTCCCGCTCTGCTCCGCCATGATCCAGCCTTCTCCCCAGCTCGACGAGGTGCGGATCAGTCTATCTATCTTCAGTCAGTTTTCTTCCTTCACAACTTTCTGAAGATGGCGTACGTTGCGGGCCATGACGAAGGCCATCTCCGTGTCCGGGCTACGCAAGTCGTTCGGCCGGACCCATGCGCTGGACGGGCTCGACCTGAGCGTCGAGACCGGCGAGGTCCACGGCTTCCTCGGCCCCAACGGCGCCGGCAAGTCGACCACCATCCGCGTGCTGCTCGGTCTGGTGCGCGCCGACTCCGGCACCGCCGAGCTGCTGGGGCGGGATCCGTGGCGCGACGCCGTGGCGCTGCACCGCCGTCTCGCCTACGTCCCCGGTGACGTGGAGCTGTGGCCGGGGCTGACCGGCGGTGAGGCCATCGACCTGCTGGCCCGGCTGCGCGGGGGGCTCGACGAGCGGCGCCGCGCCGAACTCGTCGAGCGGTTCGACCTCGACCCGACCAAGAAGGGCCGCGCCTACTCCAAGGGCAACCGGCAGAAGGTCGCCATCGTCGCCGCGCTCGCCTCCGACGCCGAACTGCTGCTGCTCGACGAGCCGACCGCGGGGCTCGACCCGCTGATGGAAGTGGTCTTCCAGGACGTCATCGCCGAGGCCAAGGCGGCCGGACGGACCGTGCTGCTCTCCAGCCACATCCTGGCCCAGGTGGAGAAGCTCGCCGACCGCGTGAGCATCGTCCGCCAGGGCCGGACCGTCCAGTCCGGCACCCTCGGCGAGCTGCGCCACCTGACCCGCACCACCGTCGAGGCGGAGACCGAACGGCCCGCCGCGGACCTCGCCCGGCTGCCCGGCGTCCACGACCTGCGGACCGTCGACGAGGCCACCGGCCGGATCCGCTTCACCGTCGACGGCGCCCAGGTCGGCACCGCCGTCCGCGCGCTCACCGACCTTGGCGTCCGCAGCCTGGTCAGCCACCCGCCCACCCTGGAGGAGCTGATGCTGCGCCACTACGGCGACGAGCTGGCCGCCAACGGGCACGGCACCGGCGCCGACGGGCACCACGCCGGCCAGGACGCGAACGGGGAGCCCCGATGACCTCCGCCACCGCCGCCCCCGGCACCCGGGCGCCCGCCGCACCGGTCACGGGCGGCAACGCGCTGGCCGGCACCCGGACCCTGATCCGCCTCGCCCTGCGCCGGGACCGGATCCGGTTCCCGGTGTGGATCCTGGCCCTGTCCCTCGGCACCCTCATGACGGCGGACAGTTTCAGGACGCTGTACAGCGACCCGGAGGACCGGGCCAACGCCGTCAGGAGCGTGGACAGCCCGGCCGGCCTGGCCATGTCCGGCCCCCGCCACTACCTCACCGACGACGGCTTCGGCTCCATCCTCAGCCACCAGATGATCGGCTTCACGGCCGTCCTCGTCGGCCTCATGAGCGTGCTGATCGTCACGCGCCACACCCGCGCCGAGGAGGAGACGGGCCGCGCCGAGCTGGTGCGCTCGACCGTCGTCGGCCGGCACGCCCACCTCGCCGCCGCCCTGGCCGTCGCCGCCCTGGCCAACCTCGCCCTCGCGCTGCTGCTGGCCCTGGGCCTGACCGGACTGGGCCTGGAGGGCGTCGACGCGAGCGGCTCGCTGGTCTACGGCTTCGCCCACGCCGCCGCCGGTCTCGTCTTCGCCGCGGTCGCCGCGGTCACCGTCCAGTTCACCGCGCACACGCGCGGGGCGTCCGGGACGGCGCTCGCGGTCATCGGCACCGCCTACGTACTGCGCGCCGCCGGCGACAGCGGCACGAACGACACCCTGTCCTGGCTGTCCCCGATCGGCTGGGTGCAGCGCAGCTACCCCTACGTCGACGACCGCTGGTGGCCGCTGCTGCTGTGCCTGCTGTGCGCGGTGGGGTGCGCGGCGGCGGGGTTCCGGCTCTCCACCCGCCGGGACGTGGGCGCGGGACTGCGTCCGCAGAAACCGGGCAGCCCCACCGCCTCCGCCGCGCTCACCACACCGGTCGGCTTCGCCCTGCGCCTGCACCGGGGGATGCTGGCCGGCTTCGGGGCCGGCCTGTTCCTGATGGGCGCGATGTACGGGTCGATCCTCGGGGACGCCGAGGACATGCTGGCGGGCATCGACGAGATCGAGGAGGCCCTGGAGCGCATCGGCGGGGCGAGCGTCGTCGAGTCCTTCGCCTCGATGGTCATGGTCGTCCTGACGGTCGTGGCGTCCGTGTACGTCGTGACGGCAGCCCTGCGGCCCCGTTCCGAGGAGACGGCGGGCCGCGCCGAGCCCCTGCTCGCCACCGGCCTCTCACGCTCCCGCTGGGTCGGCGGCCATCTGGCCGTGGCCATGGGCGGCGGCACGGTCGTCCTGCTGCTGGCGGGGCTCGGCTTCGGCCTGGCCGGCGCGGCCTCGACCGGTGACGCCGGGCTGGTGCCCGACCTGACGGGCGCGGCCCTCGCGTACGCACCGGCCCTGTGGGTCACGGCCGGCGTGGCGGTGGTCCTCTTCGGCTGGTTCCCCCGGGCGAGCCGGGCGGCCTGGGTCGTGCCGGTGTACGCGTTCGTGGTCGGCTACCTCGGCCAGATCCTCCAGTTCCCGGACTGGACGAACAACCTCTCCCCCTTCGGCCACATCCCCCGCCTGCCCGCCGCCGACATGCGCTGGACCCCGCTGTTCCTGCTGACCCTCGTCGCCACCGCCCTGCTGTGGCTGGGCCTGACCGGCTTCCGCCGACGGGACCTGGAGACGAAGTAGCTCCACCCGCCCGGGCCCACCGCCCCTCCCCGACGGAACGCGTCCCGGCAGCAGAGGGCGGTCAGTCAGTCCATGTACGGCTTGAGCTCCTCGGTGTCGAACTCGATACGACGGGCCGGGGAGCACGACCTTCCGACCCGACCGGCGCTTCTGGACGTTCCGGTAGCCGGCCACCGGATCCGGGTCACTGTGTACGAGGACGGAGCGGCGGTCACGGTCGACCAGCAGATACACGGGGAACTCTGACTCGGCGTAGGCCTGGACTTCCTCCACACGGTCGCGATCACGCGTGTCCGAGTCGGGGGAGGTGACCTCCACCGTCATCAGCACGCCCTCGGTGTCAGCTTGACGAGGCAGGCACGTCCCTCACCCGGAATCTGCCGGTGATCAGCCGGAGGAGTGATCACCCCAGTTCCACGGCCAGCCCTTCCAGTCCCCTGATCACGAAGTTCGGCTTGCGGACCGGTTCCGATGCCAGGCGGAGGGTGGGGGCGCGATCCAGGAGGGCGGTCATCGACGCGGCCAGTTCGATGCGGGCCAGGGGGGCGCCGATGCAGTAGTGGATGCCGGCGCTGAAGGAGATGTGCGGGTTGTCCCGGCGGGTGAGATCCAGGCGGGACGGGTCGGTGAAGACCGCCGGGTCGTGGTTGGCGGAGCCGAAGAGCATCGCGATCTCCGCGCCCCGGGGGATCACCTGGCCGTCGATCTCGATGTCGTCGAGCACCCAGCGTTCGAACAACTGCAGCGGGGTGTCGTAGCGCATCAGCTCCTCGACCGCGGTGGGCACGAGGGAGTGGTCGGCGCGCAGGGCCGCGAGCTGGTCGGGGTGGCGGAACAGCGCCCACCAGCCGTTGACCGTGGAGTTGACGGTCGCCTCGTGACCCGCGTTCAGCAGCAGGACGCAGGTGGAGATCATCTCCTGCTCGGTGAGCCGGTCGTCCTCGTCGTGGGCGGCGATCAGGCCGGAGACCAGGTCGTCGCCCGGGTTCTTCCGGCGCTCGGCGATCAGCTCCCGCAGGTACTCCGAGAACTCCAGCGACGCCCGCACGGCCCGCGCCGCCGCGTCCCCAGACGGGTTCAGCTCGTACATACCGCAGATGTCCGCCGACCAGGGGCGCAGGGGTGCCCGGTCGGACTCCGGGATGCCCAGCATCTCCGCGATCACCGCGACCGGCAGCGGCTCGGCGACGTCCCTCAGCAGGTCGCCGCCGCCCGCGTCGACGAGCCGCGCCACCAGGTCGTCCGCGAGCTTGTGCACGTACGGCTTGAGGCGCTCGACCGTGCGCGGGGTGAACGCCTTCGACACCAGGCGGCGGATGCGGGTGTGGTCCGGCGGTTCGAGGTCGAGCATGCCGTGGTCGTTGAGCGTGTGGAACGGCTCGTGCTCCGGCGGAGGCGGCGTCCGGCCGAACTCCTCGTGGCTGAAGCGGTGCAGGTACGTCCGCCCCAGGCGGCGGTCGCGCAGCAGCGCCGAGACGTCCGCGTGGTGCGCGACCAGCCACTGGTTCGTCGGCTCGAAGTACCGCATCCGGCCCCGCTCCCGCAGCTCGGCGTAGGCGGGGTAGGGGTCGGCGAGGAAGGCCGGGTCCCACGGGTCGAAAGCGAGGTCGGAAGGAGCTGCCATGCACGGACGGTAGACCGCCGTCCCGCTCCCTGACCAGGGGGTCAGGCCCTCCGGGCGTCCGTCAGGCGGTGCCGAGGTCGGGGAGGGTGACCGTGCCGTCCTCGGCGAGCGGGAAGCCGGGGTTGTGGGCGACCTCCCAGGCGTGCCCGTCGGGGTCGGTGAACGCGCCGGAGTAGAAGCCGATCTCGTTGGCGACACCCGGCTTGGTGACCGTCCCGCCGGCCCGCTCCACCGCCGTGAGCAGCTCGTCGACCTCGGCGTCGGAACGGACGTTGTGCGCGAGGACGATGCCGCCGAACCCGCCCGCGGTCCCCGGTGCGAGACCGGCGTCCCGCGCGAGCTTGTCCCGGCCCCACAGGACCACCCCGAGACCGCCCGCCTGGAAGAAGACGGTCTCCTGCACCTCCTGCCCGCGCCAGCCCAGCGCCTCGTAGAAGGCCTTCGACCGGGCGAGGTCGGTGACTCCCAGCGTGATCAGGGTGATGCGCTGCTCCATGGGCCTCAGCCTAGGGCGCGCGCGGTCAGCCCGGCGTGACCAGCCGTGCCTCGTAGGCGAACACCGCCGCCTGGGTGCGGTCCCGCAGGCCCAGCTTCACCAGGATGCGGCTGACGTGCGTCTTGATCGTCGACTCGGCGACCACCAGCCGCTCGGCGATCTCCGAGTTCGACAGCCCCTGCGCGATCAGCACCAGCACCTCCGTCTCCCGCTCGGTCAGGTCGCCGTACGCCGCCTGCGCGGACGGCATCAGCCGGGGCGCGTCGGACAGCTTGGAGAACTCGGTGATCAGGCGCCGGGTGACCGACGGGGCGAGCAGCGCCTCACCGGCCGCGACGATCCGCACCCCGTCCGCGAGCTGACGGGCCGACGCGTCCTTGAGGAGGAAGCCGGACGCGCCCGCGCGAAGCGCCTGGTAGACGTACTCGTCGAGGTCGAAGGTGGTCAGCACCAGCACCTTCGACGAGCCGTCGGCGGCGACGATCTCCCGGGTCGCCTCGATGCCGTTCAGCTCGGGCATGCGGATGTCCATCAGCACCACGTCGGGCCCGAGTTCGCGGACCCGCTCGACCGCCTGCCGGCCGTTGACCGCCTCGCCGACGACCTCGATGTCCGGCATCGCGTTCAGCAGGACGGAGAATCCCTCGCGCACCATCATCTGGTCGTCCGCGATCAGCACGCGAATGGTCATGCGTCACCCTCGTTCACCGCGGTGACCGGCAGGAACACCGCGACCTCGTAGCCACCGTCGTCGGTGGCGCCGGCGGTCATCTCGCCGTTCAGCATGGCGACCCGCTCGCGCATCCCGGTGATGCCGTGACCGGCTCCGGGCGACGGCTTCACCAGGCTCGGCTCGGGCATCGCACCGTTGACGACCCGGACACCGAGGCCGCCGAGGACGTACCCGATCTCCACGCGGGCGCTCGCACCGGGCGCGTGCCGCAGGCTGTTGCTCAGCGCCTCCTGCACGATCCGGTACGCCGACAGCTCCACGCCCTGCGGCAGCTCCCGCACCGCGCCGGTCACCACCTTCTCCACGGTCAGGCCGGCGTCGCGCACGTTGACCAGCAGCGCGTCCAGGTCGGCGAGGGTGGGCTGAGGGGCGTCCGGGGCCTCGTAGTCCTCGGCGCGGACCACACCGAGGATCCGGCGCAGCTCGGTCAGGGCGGCGACCGCGTTCTCCCGGATGGTGACGAAGGCGCGCTCCAGCTCCTCCGGCGGGTTCTCCACCCGGTACGGCGCCGCCTCGGCCTGGATGGCGACCACCGACATGTGGTGCGCCACCACGTCGTGCAGCTCGCGGGCGATGGTGGTGCGCTCCTCCAGCAGGGTGCGCCGGGACCGCTCCTGCGCGGTGACCGTCTGCTGGGCGGTCACCTCCTGCTGGGCGGTGTGCCGGACGTGCCAGAGACAGACCAGGAGCAGGGCGAACGCGGACGTCAGCAGCATCGGGGCGCCGTTGCTGTAGTAGTACGACCCGCCGAAGAGGACGTCCGAGAAGACGACGTACACGGCGGTCACGGCCCACATCCAGACGGCGGTGCGGGGCCGGGTGCGCAGCGCCACCACCACCAGCACCGTGAGGTGGCTGACGAACGCGCCGGGCATCCACGGCCAGTCCGACCCGTCGCCGCTGACCACCGCGGTCACCGGCGCCACCACGAGGGACAGCCAGAACGCGCCGACCGGCCGGGACAGCGTGACGACCACCGGCAGCGCGCACAGCAGACCGGCCAGCAGGGCCCTGCCGTCACCGCCGGGCACGGCGCCGGAGAGGGCGCCGACCATCAGGGTGATCAGCGCGATCGCCCCCACCACCGCGTGCGGGAGCCGTTCCGCGGCGGTGCGCATCCGCGCGGGCAGCCGGCCCAGGATCGGGCCGTCCGTCGGCCGGGGGCCCAGCGGACGATAGGCGAAGGGGTCGCGGAAGAGGTCCTCGCGCAGTCCCCGCAAGGAGTTCTGGGCCAGCCGGTACTCCGGGCTGCGGTCCCCGTCCCCGGCACGCGGGGACTGCTGGTGCGTCGTCTCGGTCACGCTCACACGGTAGGCCGAACGGGTGGTCGCGGTCGTCCCCGCTGAGTCGGGTTCCCGGGCGTCCGTCTCAGGTACTACGCAGGCCGCGCCCGGTTACCCCGCGGTACTTCGGGCTCAGTAACCGGAGGGACGCACCAGCCCCGACTCGTACGCGAACACCGCGGCCTGGGTGCGGTCGCGCAGGCCCAGTTTCACCAGGATCCGGCCGACGTGCGTCTTCACGGTCTGCTCGGCCACCACCAGCCGTACGGCGATCTCGGCGTTCGACAGTCCCTGGGCGATCAGCGCGAGCACCTCCGTCTCGCGTTCGGTCAGATCACCGACCCGCTGCCGCAGCGGGGAGCGGGGCCTCGGGTCCAGGCGGGAGAACTCCGCGATCAGCCGGCGGGTGACGCCCGGCGCGAGGAGGGCGTCACCCGCCGCCACCACCCGCACCGCCTCGGCGAGCTGCTCGGCGGAGGCGTCCTTGAGGAGGAAGCCGGACGCGCCCGCGCGCAGCGCCTCGTACACGTACTCGTCGAGGTCGAAGGTGGTCAGCACCAGCACCTTCACCTCGGGGTGGACGGCGGTGATGCGGGCGGTGGCCTCGATGCCGCCGAGCTCGGGCATACGGATGTCCATCAGGACGACGTCCGGGGGGAGTTCACCGACCTTCTCGACGGCCTCGATCCCGTTCACCGCCTGGCCGACGACCTCGATGTCGGGCTGCGTGTTCAGCAGCACGGTGAAGCCCTGCCGGACCATCTGCTGGTCGTCGGCGATCAGTACGCGGATCATGCGGTGCCGTCCTGGGGAAGGGGGTCGGTGGCGGAGGGTGCGGACACGGGGAGGCGGGCCTCGACGCGGTAGCCGCGCCCGGACCAGGGGCCGGCGGTGAGCGTGCCGCCCAGCATGACCGCCCGCTCCCGCATGCCGAGCAGTCCGTGCCGGGCCCCGGCGGACGGCGGCGCCTCCCGGGTGGGGGCGGTGTTCACGACCTCCACCCGCAGGGCGCGCGGCCCGTAGGCGAGGGTGACGTGCGCGGTGGCGCCGGGCGCGTGCCGCAGCACGTTGCTCAGCGCCTCCTGCGCGATCCGGTACGCGGACAGCTCCACGCCGGGCGGCAGCGGCCGGCGGTCGCCGGTGACCTCGGTGGTCACGGTGAGTCCGGCGGCGCGGGTGTTCTCCACCAGCGCCTCCAGCCGGTCCAGGGTGGGCTGCGGGGCGTCCGCGCGCTCGCCGGGGGCGGGGTGTTCGGAGCGCAGCACGTCCAGCACGCGGCGCAGTTCGGTGAGCGCCTCGACGGCGTTCTGCCGGATGCCGGCGAGGTTCTCCTTGAGCTCGTCGGGCGGGTCCTTCACGAGGTGCGGGGCGACCTGCGCCTGGATGGAGATGACCGACATGTGGTGGGCCACCACGTCGTGCAACTCACGTGCGATGCGGCTGCGTTCCTCCAGCAGCGTGCGGCGGGCCCGTTCCTCGGCGGTGAGCGTGGTCTGCTGCACCAGCTCGGCGCGGGCCTCGCGGCGGCCGCGCAGGGCGATGCCGAGGACGATCACGACGGCGGAGAGGATCACCGCCAGAAGACCGGTGGACTGGTAGTCCCGCGCACCGATCCACCCTTGCAGCACCCAGGTGACCAGCGCGGTCAGCGCCAGCGCCTCCACGGACACTCGGGTGGGCACCCGCAGGGCGAGCAGCAGCAGCACGAGAATGTGCCCGACGAGCCCCGCGGAGCTCCACGGCCAGGCGAACGACTGGCCGTCGCCGACGACCATCTCGGCGCGCACCGCGAACGCGCCCACCACCATCGCGGCCAGCGACGTCCACCAGCCCGGGACGGGCCGCCACAGCACGAGCACCATCGCGCCGCCGTGGCCGAGTGCGACGGGAACGACGATGCCGTAGGGGACCAGGCCGTGCTCGTGGAGCTCCACAAGTTCCACGATCGTCACGACGACGGCCATGATCCACACGACCCCGTGCGGCAGCCACCGCAGCCATGTCGACGGCGGCAGGGGGTCGACCCGCGCGGTCAGCAGGTCGTCGCGCAGGACGCCCAGCCACCGCCGTATGTGCTCCGCCCCCGTGTCCACCACGGTGTTCAGCCTAGACATGAGGGATGCGCTCGGTCACCGGGTGGTGTGCCCGGACCACCTTCGACGGCCGCACGCGCCGTCGGCCGCCGCCCCGCTCCCAGGTGCGGAACGCCGCCCCGCACACGGCGAGGGCGAGGACGAAGAGCACCAGCCAGGGCAGCCGGGCGGCGATCCAGCCGAGGCCGTCGGGGACGGTGTGCAGGCCGGGCAGCGGGCCGGCCGGGAGAAGCGCGGCGGTGGTGGCCATCAGGGCGGTCTGGTGCCACAGGAACACCGTCATCGCGGACAGGTTGACCAGCGCCACCGCCGCCCAGGCGAGCGGACTGCGCATCGCGTGGCGCAGCCGGTCGCGCAGCAGCAGCGCCAGTCCGCACTGGGCGAGGCCGAAGGTGACGGCGGCCAGGGTCGGCGGGTTGAGGTTGGACACCTCGGCGCCCGGCACGCCGACCATGGCGGCCGGATACCCCGCCCACGCGACCAGCGCGGCCGTCGCCGCCGTGCCGCCGCCCAGCAGCAGCCATCCCGACCTGCGGCCCTCCAGCTCGCCCCGGGTCCAGGCCGCGCCCAGCGTGTACGGCACCAGCCAGCCCGCGGCGAGGTTCAGCCAGCCCAGCCCGTCGGACGCGCCGAAGCCGAACCGCAGCACGTCGACGTGGAGGACGACGGCCAGCGGCCACAGCGGATGCAGCCGGGCGACCAGCGGGGTCGCGGCGGTGAGGGCGGCGAAGACCAGCAGGAACCACATCGGGGAGAGCGCCAGCTTCACCAGCGTCCGCACGGTCCCGTACTCGGCGTCGGACAGCAGCAGCGCGAGCGTCACGACCGTCCACAGGGTGAGGACGGCGACGACCGGCCCGAACAGCCGCGCCAGCCGGGCGTGCAGCCACCGCCGGTACGGCGTGCCACGCTCCCGCGCCGAGGCGTACGAGCGGGTCGCGACGTGCCCGCCGACCAGGAAGAACACGGCGAGCGTCTGGAAGGTCCAGGACACCGGGGCCAGCCAGGGCATGTGCTGGAGCGGGCTGGCGGTGCGCAGGCTGCGGCCGTCCGCGACCAGCGCGGTGACCAGCCAGTGCCCCAGGACCACGCCGAGGACGGCGAAGGCGCGTAGGGCGTCGACGGCGCGGTCGCGGTGGGCGGGCGTGGCCGCGTCGATGCGGGCGGCGGTGTCGCGTACGGCGACGGTGAGGCGGGTCATCGGGTCACCTCCTGGGTGTGGCCGAGGACGATCCGGGTGAGGTTGGCCAGGGAGAGGGAGCCGGGGGCGAAGTAGTCGCTGTGTCCGCCGTCGCCGGCCGCGAAGACGCGGGCGCCGTACTCCTCGGCCACGGGGTCGGTGCCGAAGCCGACGGTGGTGCCGAGCAGTTCGGCGTCGAGGTGCGGGACGTGCTCGACCCAGTCGCCGGCGCCGCGGGCGGCCCACACCCGGCCGCGGGTGTGCAGGTCGGCGGCGGTGTCGGCGCCGGTGCCGGGGCTGCCGAGGAACACCAGGTCGTCGATGTCGAGTCCGGAGGCGGCCCGGGCGCAGACGACGGAGCCGTAGGAGTGGCAGAGCAGGGAGACACGGGCGCGGGGGGCGGCGACCGACCGCACCTCCGCCACGAGCGCGCGCAGTTCGGGTGCCGCCTCCTCCGCGCGGCCGGTCGTCGCGACGGAGGGGCTGACCGTGCCGGGTGTCTCGTAGCCGAGCCAGGCCACGACCGCCGTACGCATCCCCGTGGGCGCTTCCCGTGTCAGCCGCTGATGCAGCGCGAGGGCGGTGGCGCGGAACCGGTCGTAGGTGTCGATGCCGGTGTCGGACCCGGGGACCAGGACGGCGACGCGGTCGGCGTGCGCGAGGTCACCGAGGACCTCGGTGACCAGACCGGCGCCGCGTCCGTCGAAGTACAGCAACTGCCGTGTGGCAAGCACGCGTTCCGTGGCCGCGCGGTCCCGGTACCCGTGGTCGGACGCGGTGCGGGCCGCCTCGGCGGCGTTGGCCCGGTGGGCGGCGTAGGTCGCGTCGAGTCCGGCGACGGCCGGGGGCGGGAGCTGGGCGGGCGGCGGGGCGGGCGCCTGCGGTCCGGCGGCCCCGGCGAGGGGCACGGCCACGGCTGCGGCGACGAGCGCGGCGAGCAGCCCGCGCCGCAGCCGGCCCGCCGGGCGGTGTGCGGGACGGTGTGCCGTGGCCTCCGCCCCGCCGGGTCTCGTGCCCGGAGTCCCCCGCTCACGCCCCTGCTCCATCGTCGCCGCTTCCTTCCCGTCCGCCCGGTCATCGGGCCTACTGGGAAAGGAAGTTACGGAGCGTGGCGTGTAGCCCGCGTCCCACCGGGGGACTCACCCTCGGGGTAGCTCTCAGGTACTAGGGGTATGACCGGCCCATCGTGCGGGCGGAGTTGGGCTCACCAGGCGAGCTGGGCGATCTCCTCCGCCACCACCGCGCAGGCGTCCGCCGCCGGATCGATGAGCGGGAAGTGGCCGACGTCCTCCAGCAGCGTCACCCCCACCACCTCGCCCGCCTTCGCCGCCGCGTCCGCGTACGACTCGGCGACCGCGAAGGGGACGTCGACGTCCGTGCGGCCCTGGACGAGGGTGGTGGCGATCCCGGTGGGCAGCAGCAGCGCCGGGTCGGCGTGCGGCCGGCGCTCGGCGAAATGGTCGTCACCGCCGAGGAGTTCACGGGCGGCGCCGCCGCACACGCCGAGCTTGTCGGCGACCTCGAAGTCCGCGATCGGCGCGAGGGCGACGACCCCGCGCAGCGGCGCGGGGGCGTCCGTGCGCCAGGGCGAACCGGCCGGCAGGAGGTGCCGGGCTGCGGCCCACAGCGCCAGATGCCCGCCGGCCGAGTGGCCGGTGAGGACGATGCGGCGCGGATCGCCCGCCGGGAGGTGCTCGCGTATCAGCCCGGGCAGCGCGTCAACGGCGGCGGCGACGTCGTCGAAGGTGTCGGGCCAGCGCCCGGCCACCGGGCCACCGGCGCCCGTCTCCCCCGCCCCGCGCCGGTACTCGACACTGGCCACGGCGAAGCCGCGGGCCGCCAGGAACGCGGCGAACGGGCTGATGTGGCGCCGGTCGTAGGGTGCGCGCCAGGCGCCGCCGTGCAGGACGACGACCACCGGGGCGGGTCCGGCCCCGCCGCGCGGCGCGTAGAGGTCGATCACCTGGTCGGGATCGTCGCCGTAGGCCGCCGTGGCGTCGGGGGCGACCGGCTGGTGGGAGAGAGCCGACTCCTCCTCGGCGGCGGCCCGGGCGGCTGCGACGTCGTCCGTCATGCTCCAACCTTCCAGCGATACAACGTGGTTCGACCGGGCCGGGCACACACACGGCCGTTCGGCCGGGACGGTACCAGTACCTCGGGGGGCCCTCTCACCGGGAGGTCCCGCCTGACCGGCGGGAACGGGCCGGGACGGTGCCGCCCCGGCCCCCCTTCAGGCCTGGTCCAGCTCCTCGGCGAGCGCCCGCGCCGCCCGCTCCACGTCCGCGAACCCGACGTACAGCGGGGTGAAACCGAAGCGCAGCACGTCCGGGTGGCGGAAGTCGCCGACCACGCCCCGCTCGATCAGCCGCCGCATCACCGGCCCGGCGGTGGGGGTCCCTCCCGCTCGAGCGGAGCCGAGAGTGGGGGAGCAGCGCAGCGCGACCTGGCTGCCCCGCTCCCCGTGCGGCAGCGGGGTCAGGCACTCCACCCGGCCCTCGGGCACGTACTCCGCGACGCACTCCAGGAAGAAGTCGGTCAGCGCGAGGGACTTGGCCCGCACCGCCTCGACCGTCACCCCGTCCCAGACCTCCAGCGCCGCCTCCAGGGCCAGCATGGAGAGGATGTCCGGCGTGCCGACCCGCCCGCGCACCGCACCCCCGGCCGGCTCGTACTCCGAGCGCATCCCGAAGGGCTCCGCGTGCGAGTTCCAGCCGGGCAGCGGGGAGTCGAAACGGTCCTGGAGGTCCGCGCGCACATACAGGTACGCGGGCGAACCGGGGCCGCCGTTGAGGTACTTGTAGGTGCAGCCGACGGCCAGGTGCACGCCGTGCGCGTCCAGGCCGACCGGCAGCGCGCCCGCGCTGTGGCACAGGTCCCAGACGGCGTACGCGCCCGCCGCACGGACGGCCGCCGTGAGCGCGGGCAGGTCGTGCAGCCGGCCGGTGCGGTAGTCCACGTGGTTGAGCAGCACGGCGGCCGTACGCTCGCCGAGCGCGCCCGGCACCTCGGACGGGTCCACGGGGCGCAGCGTGCAGCCGGTCATCCGGGCCGCCGACCCGGCGATGTAGCCGTCCGTGGGGAAGGTGCTCGCGTCGACCAGGATCTCGTCCCGCCCGGCATCGGTCTCCCGCGCCAGCCGTACCGCGCCGACCAGCGCCTTGAACACGTTGACGCTGGTGGAGTCGCCCACCACGATCTGCCCGGCCGCCGCGCCGACCAGCGGGGCGATCCGGTCGCCGATCCGCTCCGGCGCCGTCCACCAGCCGCCCTCCGTCCAGGAGCGGATGCGCATCTCGCCCCACTGGCGGCGCACCACGTCCTCGACCCGGCCGGGCACGGCGACGGGCAGCGCGCCCAGCGAGTTGCCGTCCAGGTAGACCGCGCCGTCGGTCCCGTCGAGCACGAACTCCTCGCGCTTGGCCGCGAGTTCGTCGACGGCGTCCAGCTTCCGCGCCTTCTCCGTCAGCTCAGACATAGGACCGCGCCGTCCACAGCTCGGGGAACACGCTCTTCTGCGCCCGCTTCTCCAGCCACGCCACGCCGGCGGACCCTCCTGTTCCGGTCTTGGCCCCCATGGCCCGGCGGGTGGCGACCAGGTGGTCGTTGCGCCAGCGCCACACCAGCTCGGCGACGTCGGTCAGCGCCTCGCCGAGCCGCGCCACCTCGTCCCGCTCGTCCCCCGCGTAGACGGACGTCCAGATCCGTTCGACCTCGGGCGACGGCTCGTACTTCCGCGACACGTCGCGCTCCAGCACCGCCTTCGGCACGGGGTGCCCGCGCCGGGCGAGGAACCGCAGCACCTCGTCGTACAGGCCGGGCTCGTACAGGGCCTTCTCCAGCTCGGCGTGCACCCGGGGCGCGCCCCGGTGCGGGACCAGCATCGACGCGGACTTGTCGCCGAGCAGGAACTCCATGCGCCGGTACATCGCCGACTGGAAGCCGGAGCCCTCACCGAGGGCGCTGCGGTAGGAGTTGAACTGCGCCGGGGTGAGCCCGGCCAGCGGCTTCCAGGAGGCGTTCAGCGCCTCCAGCTCGCGCCGCGAGCGCCTCAGCGCGTCCACCGCGGTCGGTACGTCGTCCCGGCGCAGCGCCTTCGCCGCGGTCTCCCACTCGTGGACGATGACGGTGAACCACAGC
This sequence comes from Streptomyces sp. CNH189, assembly GCF_000527195.1. Taxonomy (NCBI): domain Bacteria; kingdom Bacillati; phylum Actinomycetota; class Actinomycetes; order Kitasatosporales; family Streptomycetaceae; genus Streptomyces; species Streptomyces sp. CNH189. The sequence goes on along the minus strand of NZ_AZUS01000012.1, from coordinate 31,665 downwards.
TCCATGACCTGGGTGGTGACCAGGAAGACCATCTCTCCGGGGTCGTCCGAGAGGGTGTGCTGGAGGTGGGTGAGGACGTCGGCCCTGACGTAGTCCTCGTAGGGGGTGGTCCCCTGGAAGTCGAGATGCGGGGTCTCGGGCTCGTGAGCCTCGTGGGACATCGCTGTCTCCTGAAATGTTCTCCGGGTAGCGGTCCGCCCCTGCCGTTACCGGCACGGGGGCCCCGGTCCCCACGGTGCATCCTGCGTAATCGTCCCCCACCACCGCAAGGCCCGCCCGTCCGGCAGGCGGGCCCCGCGGTGATCAGGTTCCGGTTACCGGCCGGTTCAGCCCAGGACCTGCGCCGCGGTCGGCGAGGAGTCCTTCAGGAACTGTGTGCAGCGCTCGTACTCCTCCTGCTCGCCGATCGCCTGCGCGGCGCGGGCGAGGGCGTGCAGGGCGCGCAGGAAGCCGCGGTTGGGCTCGTGCTCCCACGGCACCGGGCCGTGGCCCTTCCAGCCGCTGCGGCGCAGCGAGTCGAGGCCCCGGTGGTAGCCCGTACGGGCGTACGCGTAGGACTCGACGACGCTGTCCCGCTCGAACGCCTCGTCCGCGAGCCGCGCCCAGGCCAGCGAGGAGGTGGGGTACCGGCCCGCGACGTCGGCGGCGGAGGCACCGGACGCCAGCAGCTCGCGCGGCTCCGGGTCGTCGGGGAGGTGGGTCGGGGGCGGGCCCCCGAGGAGGTTCTCGTGAATCGACATGGGTCCAGTCTCGTACATCAGGCGATGCTGCTCCCCCGGCGCGGGTCCGCCTCCAGCGGGGGCACGGCCACACTGCCGTGGGTACGGCACTCGGGGCGCCGGCAGCCCGGCGCGGGACTGCGCACGGTCGCCGCGGCGAGGAGTGCGCCGATCACCAGGATGCCCGCGCACAGCAGCATCGCCCGGTCGAACGCGGCGTCGAACCGCGCCGGCTGCCGGAACGCCTCCGGACCCATCCCGGCGAGCAGCGGCAGCGCCGCCACCGCCAGCAGCCCGGCGGCGCGGGCGGCGGCGTTGTTGACGCCGCTGGCCAGGCCCGCCCGCGCGGTGTCCACGGAGGCCAGGACGGTCGCCGTCAGCGGCGCCACCAGGGTGACCATGCCGAGGCCCAGCACCAGCAGCGCGGGCAGCACGTCGGTGGCGTACGCGGCGCCCGGCCCGACCCGCAGCATCAGCAGCACCCCGGCCGCGCTCAGCAGCGGTCCCACCGTGAGCGGCAGACGCGGCCCGATCCGGTCGGCGAGCTCGCCGGAGCGGGCGGAGAGCAGCAGCATCAGGGCGGTCGTCGGCAGCAGCGCGGTGCCGGCGGCGAGCGCGGACCAGCCGACGACGACCTGGAGCTGGAGCGCGGCGAGGAAGAAGAAGCCGCCGAACGCCGCGTACACGCACAGGGTGACGCCGTTGACCGCCGAGAACTGGCGGGACGCGAAGATCTCCAGCGGCATCATCGGCACCGGGCGGCGCTTCTCCACCAGCACGAAGCCGACGGCGGCGGCGAGCCCCGCCACGGCGGACACGACGACCAGCGGCGACCCGTCCTCGGCCTCGATCAGCGCGTACGTCACCAGCGCCAGGGCGACCGCGCCGAGCGCCGCGCCGAACACGTCGAAGTGACCCTCGGCCTTCCCGCCCGACGACTCCGGCACATGGCGCACGGCGACGGGCGCGCACAGCAGCGCGAACGGCACGTTGAGCAGGAACACCCAGCGCCAGCCCGGCCCGTCCACCAGCCAGCCCCCGACGAACGGGCCGACGGCCGCGCCGATCCCGCCGAACCCGGACCACAGGCCGACCGCCCGGCCCCGGTCCTCGGGGTGGAAGGACGCCTGGATCAACGCGAGCGAACCGGGCGTGAGCAGCGCGCCGCCCACCCCCTGCAGGGCCCGCGCGCCGATGAGCACGCCCTCGTTCGGCGCGAGCCCGCACAGCAGGGAGGCGGCGGCGAACCACAGCACGCCGACGACGAACACCCGGCGCCGCCCGAACCGGTCGCCCAGCGCCCCGCCCAGCAGGATCAGCCCGGCCAGCGTGACCATGTAGGCGTTGACGGTCCACTGCAGCGCGGCGAGGTCGGCGTCGAGGTCCCGGCCGATCGCCGGGAGGGCGACGTTGACCACGGTCGAGTCGAGCAGGGCCATGCCGGATCCGAGGACCGTGGTGAACAGGATCCACCTGCCCTGCGGGGACGCCAGCCGGACATCGGGCATACCGGGAGCATACGGAAGGGCCCGGCACCTGGACAGGTGCCGGGCCCGACGCGCGGAAGGGTTACTTGATGCGGGTGCCCGTCGACCGCAGGTGACCGCAGGCCTCCACGACCCGGGCGGCCATGGACGCCTCGGCGAGCTTGCCCCAGGTGCGCGGGTCGTAGGTCTTCTTGTTGCCGACCTCGCCGTCGACCTTCAGCACGCCGTCGTAGTTGCGGAGCACGTGGTCGGCGACCGGCCGCGTGAACGCGTACTGGGTGTCGGTGTCGATGTTCATCTTCACGACGCCGTTCTCCAGGGCGGTGCGGATCTCCTCCTCGGTGGAGCCCGAGCCGCCGTGGAAGACGAAGTCGAACGGCTGCGAGCCGGCCGGCTTGCCGTACTTGGCGGCGACGCCCTCGTTGAGCTCCTTCAGCAGCTCGGGACGGAGGACGACGTTGCCCGGCTTGTACACGCCGTGCACGTTGCCGAAGGACGCGGCGAGCAGGTAGCGGCCCTTGTCGCCCAGGCCCAGCGCCTCGGCGGTACGGATCGCGTCGTCGACCGTGGTGTAGAGGGAGTCGTTGATCTCGTGGGTGACGCCGTCCTCCTCGCCACCGGTCGGGGTGATCTCGACCTCGAGGATGATCTTCGCGGCCCGGGCGCGCTCCAGCAGCTCCTGGGCGACGCTCAGGTTGTCCGCGAGGGTCTCCGCGGAGCCGTCCCACATGTGCGACTGGAACAGCGGGTTGCGGCCGGCCTTGACGCGCTCCTCGGACACCCCGAGCAGCGGGCGGACGTACCCGTCGAGCTTGTCCTTCGGGCAGTGGTCGGTGTGCAGGGCGATGTTGACGTCGTACTTCTCGGCGACGATGTGCGCGAACTCGGCGAGGGCGACGGCCCCGGTCACCATGTCCTTGCTGTGCTGGCCGCCCAGGAACTCGGCACCGCCCGTCGAGATCTGCACGATGCCGTCGCTCTCCGCCTCGGCGAAGCCGCGCAGAGCCGCGTGCAGGGTCTGGGACGAGGTGACGTTGATGGCCGGGTAGGCGAACTTTCCTGCCTTCGCCCGGTCCAGCATCTCGTTGTAGACCTCGGGAGTTGCGATGGGCATCTGTCCGCTCCTTTAAGCGTGCGGTGTGGGGTGCTGCGTACTGTCGGCCCTGACCTGGAACCTTGGAAGCGACGCCGTTGTCGGCCCCATCTTCCCAGACATCGGCGGCACGTCGACGGTGCAGGTCGAGTCGTTATGACGGCGATGTCGGACCGGTCAGTCCAGGCCCAGCTCGTCCTTGGAGAAGGCGAACAGGTACGGCACCCCGGCACCCTCCTGGATCTTCTCAGCGGCGCCGGTCGCCCGGTCGACGATGGTCGCGACGGCCACGACCTCCGCGCCGGCCTCGCGCACCGCCTCCACGGCGGTGAGGGGCGAACCGCCGGTGGTGGAGGTGTCCTCCACGACGAGCACGCGGCGGCCCTTGATGTCCGGGCCCTCCACGCGGCGCTGCAGGCCGTGCGCCTTGGCGGCCTTGCGCACGACGAACGCGTCCAGCCCGCGGCCGCGCGCCGCGGCGGCGTGCAGCATGGCGGCGGCGACCGGGTCGGCGCCCATGGTCAGGCCGCCCACCGCGTCGAACTCCAGCTCCGCGGTCAGGTCCAGCAGCACCTGACCGACCAGCGGGGCGGCCTCGCCGTCGAGGGTGACGCGGCGCAGGTCGACGTAGTAGTCGGCCTCCAGACCGGAGGAGAGGGTCACCTTGCCGTGCACCACGGCCTTGTCCTTGATCTGCTGCAGCAGCGCGCCGCGTGTGTCCGTCATGCCGCCAGCTTAAAGGCGGGTCCACGTCCAGGTCGTCGAGGCCTCCAGCGGCTCCAGCGGCGTGACCAGGCGCGGGTGGGTGTTCAGTCCGTCCGGCGGTCCGGTCTGCGGTTCCACGCAGACGGCCTCGTCCTGCTCGTCGTAGACCACGACCCACTCCTCGCGGCTGGTCACCTTCAGCTGGAGCTGCCCCGGCCAGGTGAGGGTGACGTCCACCCCGCCGGGCATCCCGAAGCAGTCGTCCCAGGGGCCGGGCTTCGGGTCGACGCGCCGGCCGGTGGGCAGGTGGTCGTCCCCGCGCTCCTCCTGCCAGGCGGGCTCGAAACCGATCGTCACGTCCTCGCCGCCCAGGTTGCGCAGGAACCACGGGTGCCAGCCGATCTGCGCCGGGAACGAGGACTCGTAGGTCTCCACGCCCATCGTCAGCGTCAGCGACTCCTCGCCGAGCGCCACCTGCTGGGTGACCCGCCCCGAGTACGGCCACGGATCGGTCAGGTCGTACGTCAGCACGGCCTCGTCGGTGCTCTTGCGGGCGGTGCGCCAGGGGGAGTTGCGGGCCGTGCCGTGGATGGCGTGCGGCGGGGCGTTGAGCGGCATCTGCTGCACGGTGGCGCCGTCCCGGAACCGGCCGTCGCGCAGCCGTCCGCACCAGGGGACCATCGGGAAGCACCCGAACTTCTCCCCCTGCCGCAGCAACTCCACGCCGCCGATCCGCAGCCCCCCGACCCGTCCGCCGTTCCCCGGCAGCACGTCCACCTCCGCGTCGCCCGCGGTCAGCGTGATGTGTTCGTTACTCACCCTTCGACCCTACTGGGGTGATCAAGGGGACGGGGTCCGCGTCCGCGGGGCGAGGAGAAGGGGGAACCGTCGTGGGCCGGTATCTCGCGCACGTGCGGCATTCGGGCGGCCCGCGTCGCGCGTGTGCGTAGGCCCGGTGCGGGTCGCGTGCGCGTGCGGAGGCGGATGGGCGGGGGCGGATGGGCGGGGTCACCCGCGCCGGCACGCGGGCGGGGCTTCTCGGGCGGGGCCGCCCGCGCGGCACGGGGGCGAGGCTTCTCGGGCGGGGCCGCCCTCGCGGCACGGAGGCAAGGCTTCTCGGACAGGGTCGCCCGCGCGGCACGGAGGCAAGGCAAGGCTTCCCGAGCGGGGCCACCCGCGCGGCACGGGGGGCGAGGCTTCCTGGGCAGGGTCGCCCGCGCGCCGCGCTGGGGCGGGTCGCCGCTGTGCGCGGGCGCCTTCCGGCTCGGGTCGGCGGCGCACGGTGGCGCGGAGGCGGCCGGGGGCGGCGGGTCGGGTCCACCGAAGGTGGATCACCGGGGCGGGGCGAGCCGCCCGCTCACGCGCGAGGGGGGCGCCGGCGGGGGTGGTCAGTGGCGGCGGCGGAGGGCTCTGATGGCGACGACGGCCGAGGCGACCGCGAGGGCGGCCGCCGGGGCGGCCCAGCGCAGCGGGGTGGAGGAGGCGACGGTCTGGGGCGCCGGGACCGGGGCGTACCGGCCGCGCGGGGGTGCGTGGTCGACCTCCTCGGCGCTGCGCCCGATCATCGTCCGCCGGGCGTGCGCGGCCTCGGCGAGGGAGTCGTCGTCCTCGTCGTCGCCCCCGAACGGCCCGTCCCCGAACCCGGGCGGCAGCCCGACGGGCTCCGGACCGCTCCCGGCGCCGTACTGCGGCGGCTCGTCCGAGGGACCGGCCTCCGACTCGGCCTCGGGGGCGGACGGCGGCTCGGACGCCGGGGGCTCCTCGGACTCCGGCGCGGGCTCGGACGGGCCGTCCGACGCGGAGCCGGGCCCGGACGTGCCGGTCGGCTTGGGCCGTTCCGGTGGCGGGGCAGGGTCCTCCGCGTCGGGGGTGGTCTCGAAGTCGGTGGTGGCCCGCGGCTCGAAGTCGCCCGTCGACAGTTGTTCCGGTGACTCGGCGGGCGGGCGGGGCGCGGCCCCGGCGTCCTCCGCGGCGATCGCGCCCAGGTTCTCCGCGAAGCGGTCGAGCAGACGGGTGACCGCCGACGCCACCGTCTCCGGCGGCACCTCCGTGATCCGCCCGTCGGCCGTCGCCGTCCCCGTGACGACGAGCGCCGTACCGGCGTCCACCGCGCGCGGGCGCAGCCGCAGCGCCAGCCGCACCGACCCGCTCCCCCGCGCCTCCGCCGCGTCGCCCTCGACGGCGTAGGAACCGTCATCCTCGGCGGCCACCCGTACCGACCCGCGGTAGGTGATGGAGGAGCCGCCGACGCGCACCTTCAGACGCCCGGCGACGGGATCCGCACCGGCGTCGTGCTGGAGCCCGGGCACCGCCCGGGCGACCCGCGCGGGGTCGTCCAGCACCTCCCTGAGCCGCTCCGTCTCGACCGGAACGAACACCTCGTGCTCCATGAGTGCGGAGCCTACCCACGGGACGCCGGACCGCACCCCCGTCCGTGAGAAGTCACGGCGCGTCGGTGCGGTGCGCGGTAAGGGGGTCAGTCCATGTAGCGGGGGTGGACCAGCGTGGACGGCCGCAGTCCGCGCACGCGGGTGCGTTCCGCCGCACGGACGTCCGCCGCGAGGGAGGCGTCGGTCAGCGTCCGCGGCCGGGGGCCGGCGGGGTCGAGGCGCGGCCGGGGGGCGTGCCGGCCGGCGGCCAGCACGAACCCCCAGTCGTGGTGGGCGCGGGGCGTGTCCGCGGGGCCGCGGTCGGGTCCCGCGGCGAACCGGGACTGCCGGCCGCGCACCCGGTAGGCGGTGGTGCGCAGACCCGCGGCGCGCAGGGACGCGTCGACGGTCCAGAAGTCGCGTGGCCGGGACGCCACCGCGCCCCCGTGCACCACGAGCCGGCCGCCCGGGGCCAGCGCCCGCCGGGTCAGGCCGTAGAACTCCTGTGCGTACAGCTTGGTGCTGGCGGTGATCCCGGGGTGCGGCAGGTCCGCGACCACGACGTCGTACGCGGCCGGGGGTGCCGTCCGCAGCCAGTCGAAGGCGTCCGCGGTGATCACCCGGACGCGGGGGTCGTCGAGGGAGTGCGCGTTGAGCGCGGACAGCGCGGGGTCGTGGCGGGCCAGCCGGACCAAGCCCTCGTCGAGTTCGACGACGTCCGCCCGCCGCACGCCGGGGTGGCGCAGCACCTCGCGGGCGGCCAGCCCGTCGCCGCCGCCCAGCACCAGCACGCGCGCGTGCCGTCCGGCCATCGCGGGGTGCACCAGGGCCTCGTGGTAGCGCAGTTCGTCCTGGCCGCCGACCCGCAGCCGCCCGTCGAGGAACAGGTTCAGCGGCCGTCCGTCCCGGCCGCCGGTGAGCAGCACCTCCTGCACGTCGGTGTGCACGGCGACCCGTACGTCCTCGCCGTACAGGGCGTGCCGGGCGGCGCGTTCGAAGTCGTCGACGAGGAGGGCGGCGGAGGCCAGCAGGGCGAGCACGCACACGTTGGCGACCACCAGCAGACGGCGGGCGCGCCGGGTGAGGTCGCGCCGGAACAGCCCGAGCACCAGCGCGCCGCCGACGACCGCGTTGACCGCGCCGGTGATCAGCGCGCCCGTCAACTGGCCCAGCACCGGCAGGAGGAGGAAGGGGAAGGCGAGGCCGCCGACCAGGGCGCCGACGTAGTCCGCGGCGGACAGGTCGGCCACCGCGCCGCCCGCGTCCTGGCGGCGGATCCGCTGGATCAGCTCCATCAGCAGCGGCACCTCGGCGCCGATCAGCAGACCGGTGGCGAGGGAGAACGCGACCAGCAGGCAGCGGGGTCCGTCCGCCCACATCCCGCCCCAGTCGCCGGTCCAGGCGAACACCGCGTACAGGGCCATGGCGCTGCATCCGCCGACCAGCGCGAGTGCCGCCTCGATCGCGCCGAACCCGGCCGCCGCGTGCCGGCGCAGCCGTTTGGCGGCGAGGGAGCCGATGCCCATCGCGAACACCATCACGGACAGCACGACGGACGTCTGGGCGACCGAGTCGCCCATCAAGTACGCGGCCAGCGCGACCAGTTCCAGTTCGTACACCAGTCCGCAGGCGGCGCAGACGAACACCCCCGCGAGGACCAGCCACCGCCCGGTGCCCTGCCGCACGGGCAGCGGCAGCTCACTCACGGTGCCGTCCCGGGAGCCGTCAGGCCCGTCCCAGGACTGCGTGGAGCCGGGCGGAGCGGGGGCCTGCGGTTCGATCACCCCAGGGACGTTACGTCACGCCCTGATCGCACAACGTCACCCACACGCGTGATTTTTGTTTACGCCCGCACGGCACCGGCATGGGCGGCCACCCGCGCTCCCACGCGGGTACGGGTGGCGACGAGCTGGCCGTCCTGCGGGTAGGCGTGCCAGGTGCGCCAGTGGAACTGGCCCTCGTGGCTGCGGGCGAGCATCGCCGTGAACGCGTGCGGGCTGCCGGGGAACACCCCGGCGAGGCCCTGCGGGTGGTCGGAGACCAGGGCGAGCAGCTCCTGCGCCCGGCCGGCGAACGCTCCCGGAGGCAGAACCTCCACCCGGGCGGCGAACTCGTACTCCCAGTCGTCCACCCGCTTGGCCACGCCCAGCGGAAGCGGCGTGCTGCTGCCCGGGATGCACGCCACCGTCTCCGAGCAGAGGCCGCGGTCCTCCTCCAGGAGCACTTGGTGGGACGCGCCGAGCAGCCGCAGCTGGAGCCTGGCCCCCTGCAGTTCGAGGTCGAGGGTGGCCAGCGCCGGAAGCGGCTCGCGCCCCAGTGCCCAGGCGAGGTCGGCCGCGCGCGTGTCGGAATAGGCGGTGTTCAGGGTCGTGAGCATGGATCGGCTCCGCAAGCACACAAGGAAGAAATACGGGTCCGCGCACCCCGGTGGGACCGGGCACTCGGCCCGTCAGCCCGGTCGCCCGGCTGGAAGAAGGGTCCGCGGGGAGATCCGATGGCTGCGCTGGTGATTTATAGGGAATCATGAACTGTGCTGCCACCACAGCGTTTTTACCCAACTTCGTGGGCTTTCCATCCCCTGGGGGGCTCCACAGCTCACGTGTTCAACTACGGCGTACGCCCGGAGTGACGTCGCACTCCGCCGCACCACGCGCCAACCGGAACCGGAGTCCGTCCCGCCGCTGAACACCACGGCGGGGCCCGCCCCAGGTGCGGACCCCGCCGTCGCGGATGCGTTCTCCCGAAGTGGAGCCGTGCTGCCCCGTGTCAGCCGCCTCCACCGCCGCATCCGCCCCCTCCGCAGGACGACCCGCCTCCGCAGGACGAGCCTCCGTCGGAGGACGATCCACAACTGGTCGCGGCCGCGCCGCCGCCGGCCCACCAGCCGCCGCTGCCCCCGTCGGTGTGGCCGCCGCCCGAGGACGACCCGCCGCGTCGGCGGCCCGCCCCCGACCCGGCGCGACGCAGAGCCGACCTGCGGGACGCCCGCGACACGAACACGACGAGCAGGGCGAAGAGCACTACCAGGATGATGCCGACAGTCATGGCGCCACCCTCCTTCCGGTTCCCCGTGATCCCCCGAAGCAGCCCCCCGTGGGTGCCTCGCTCACGGTGTGACCGGGACATGCCCTCCCCCACTCCGCCCCAAAGCAGAGTTGAGCAACTCCAGAGGTTTCCCCTGGCGTGCGGCGCCCGGGCCCGCGTCGGCGGCGTCCTGAGCCCTCTCCGCCCGGGTCGGGGGCCGGCGCGCCGCTCCGCGCCGCGGGTGAGTTGAGGACGCCGGGGATCCGGCGCAGGATGACCCGCATGACCTCCAGCGCGCGCCCCCTCCTCAACCGCCGGCTCGCCGAGTTCGGGACGACGGTCTTCGCCGAGATGTCGGCCCTCGCCCTGCGGACCGGAGCCATCAACCTGGGCCAGGGCTTCCCCGACACGGACGGCCCGGAAGAGGTCCGGGAGGCCGCCGTACGGGCCCTGCGGGACGGGCTCGGCAACCAGTACCCGCCGGGGCCGGGCATCCCCGAGCTGCGCACCGCCGTCGCCGCGCACCAGCGGCGCCGCTACGGCCTCGCCGTCGACCCCGACACCGAGGTGCTGGTCACCGCGGGCGCCACCGAGGCCATCGCCGCCGCGCTGCTGGCGCTGGTGGAGCCCGGCGACGAGGTGATCGCGCTGGAGCCGTACTACGACTCCTACGCGGCCTGCATCGCCATGGCGGGCGGCACCCGCGTCCCCGTCACCCTCCGCCCCGGCGAGGGCCGCTTCCGGCTGGACCTCGACGAGCTGCGCGACGCGGTCACCGACCGCACCCGCCTGCTGCTGATCAACACCCCGCACAACCCGACCGGCACGGTCCTCACCCGCGCGGAGCTGGCGTCGATCGCCGAGCTGGCCGTGGAGCGGGACCTCCTCGTCGTGACCGACGAGGTCTACGAGCACCTGGTCTTCGACGACGCCGAACACATCCCCCTGGCGACCTTCCCCGGCATGCACGACCGCACGGTGACCATCTCCAGCGCGGGCAAGACGTTCTCCTTCACCGGGTGGAAGGTCGGTTGGCTCACCGCCTCCCCCGAGCTGGTCACGGCGGTCCGCTCGGCCAAGCAGTACCTCACCTACGTCTCCGCGGGCCCCTTCCAGTACGCGGTCGCTGAGGCCCTCGCCCTGCCGGAGTCGTACTTCACCGACTTCCGCGCGGACATGCTCACCAAGCGGGACGTCCTCGCGGCGGGCCTGGAGGAGGCCGGCCTGACGGTCTACCGCCCCTCCGGCACCTACTTCGTCACCGCCGACATCCGCCCCCTGGGCGAGACCGACGGCATCGCCTTCTGCCGCGCCCTCCCGGAACGCGCGGGCGTCGTCGCCATCCCCACGGCCGTCTTCTACGACCACCAGGACATGGGCGCCCCCTTCGTCCGCTTCGCCTTCTGCAAGCAGCGCCAGGTCCTGGAGGAGGCCGCGGCCCGCCTCAGGTCGGCGTGCGCGATCTGAGCGAACTCACGGCCAGGTGCGCTCGACGCGGTCGCGTCGCACGGCATAAGCAGCGGGTCCGCCCCCGGCCACGGCCCGGTGGATCACCTCGCGGTGTGCATCGAGTCTTTGGACCATCTCGGCGCTGGGCAGTTGCTGGTTGTCGAGGTAGAACAGCACCGCTCCCCGTTCCAGCACCGGCCGGATCTCCAAGTCCCGGCTTGTGATCCGGCCGTCCTTGGAGATCGGCACCCACGAGCGGTCGAGGCCGTGAGTGATCCAGTCTTCGTCGGGGATGTCCTGAGCGTCGTCGGGAAAGACGTCACCGATACGGTGAACGGTCCAGCCGCACGCCTTAAGTCCTTCCGCGACGCGACGTCCGAGATTGCGGTCGAGGAAGAACTCAGGAAGCAAGGCGCACCACTGCCTGGCACAGCACATCCACCTGCTCGGGAGTCATGTCGAAGTCGTACGCGATGTCGTCGACGCTCTCCCCGGCCTCCCAGAGGTCCGTGATGGCCTTGACCGCGACACGGTTGGCAGCCACGACGGGTCTCCCCTGCCCGAACCTCGGGTCGATCACGACGGGGACGGATTCCGGGTACTGCCTGAGCCGCAGGCTGGAGGGGAAGTCGTCGTCGGGCTCCCAGTTCAGGTAGCGGAGGTAGTCGGAGACCACCTCGTGAATGGGCGCCTGACCGTCCCGGGCTCTGCGAAGGTCCCCCATCCCGTGCTCGACGAAGATGTCCACGCCGTCCGTCGCGATCCGCTTCGAGACAAGGCCGTAGGGGGTGTCGAAGGCGTCCCGAACGGCGGCGGCCGCCTCCCTGATCTCGCTCATCCGAAGCCCCAGGGTGCGGAGGGAACGGAGAGCGTGCGCCTCGGCCACCGCGATGAAGGGCACGGAGGGCTGTCCCTTACGCAGTGGTTCCACCTGGTGGACCAGCGGTGCCCCGGCGGCCGTGCTCTTCAGCCACGAGAGCAGCGTCGACTGCGGAATCTGCAGGTGAGAGGCTGTTTCTGCGGGGGTCAGAAGCCCATCTGTGAATCGGTCGGCCATGCCCCGCCTCCTCCGTCTGTTGCGTCCGCCAACGGATCTCGCATCGTCGCATACCAAGTCTCCCGTCCGGGGAGCGATCGCACACCCGCCCATCTGCTCAACCAGCCGCACGAAGAAGGTCCCCGACGAGGTGGCTTCGACAGTCCCGGCAGCGTCCGGGCTCCGGTGCGCGGAAGGCGCGCTCGCAGCCGTCGCACGTCTGGAACGGCAGCGCGGCCGGGCGGTCGGGCAGCGGCGGGAGCGGGTCCTGGGGCGGTAGGGGCAGCGGAGTCTCGCGGAGGCGGAAGGCGAGGATGCCCGCCGGACGGGCCAGGAAGCGGTCGGGGAGCCCCGTGGTGAGCAGCGCGGTGATCCGGGTGGGCGCGACACCGGCGGCCAGCCATGCGGTGACCGCCGGGGCAAGGCGCGCGGCCTCCCGCTCGGACAGGACGAGCCGCGCATCGACGCGGCGCAGGGAGGCCAGCACGGCGACCGCCTCCGGATCGGCGTCGGCGAGCACGGCCGGCTCCGCGGGATCGTCCGGGGCAGGCACGGGAGCCTCTTCCGCGGGCACCGGCGAGGGAGCGGCCGGCTCGGGCGGTTCCGGCGGCCCGTCCGGGTCCGGCATCGGGGTGCCGCCGGGGACGTCGTAGAAGTAGGTCCGGGTACGGATCTGCCCGGAGGGCGTGCGCTCGCGGCGGCGCTCCAGGTACCCGGCGGCTTCCAGTTCCCTGAGCGCCCGCGAGATCAGGATCTCGCCCTCGGTGAAGTGGGCGCACAGGGCGGAGATGCTGACGATGCTGCCGCTGGGCAGGGACAGGATGTAGACCGCGACTCCGATGGTGACCGCGCTGCCGCGCCGCTGGGCGAGGGCGTTGGAGATCACCGTGAAGTCGGCGGTGAGGCGGGTGCGTACGTGGATCACGCCGGAGGTCGGAGCTCCGGCGCCGGCGCGCGGGGGCGCGTTAAACTGCGAGTCAGCCATTGGGAAGGTGCTTTCTTCCTGAACGGTCAGGCCTTCGGTCGGGATGCCAGTCCCGGCCGGGGGCCGAATTCGTTGGTGATCGTCGAGCTTGTCGCGGCGAACGTAGCCGCCCGCATTCCGCACCCGCAAGCCGGTCACTCGCACGAGTGACGCGGGCCTTTCGGCGGGGAGGGTGGGTGGGCGGGTAGTTCTTTCTCCCGGTTCTTCGGGGAGGTCAGTGGCCCACCGGACCCTCGCCGACAGGGAATCGGTGGGCCGCTCCGCTCAGGGACGGCGGGATTTCAGGTCGCCTATGAAGGCGGCCCAGGAGGCGCCTTCGAAGCGGAGGGTCGGTCCCTGGGGGACCTTGCTGTCACGCACGGGGACGAGGCCGGGGAGGCCGTCGGCCACCTCCACGCAGTCGCCCCCTTCCTGATTGCTGTAGCTGCTCCTGCGCCACACGGCGACGCTCAGATCGGGACGGGACGTTCGCTCCACGATGGTTGTCCTCCCTCACGGATCGGATCATGTCGAGCGACATGATCGGGGGCAGAGCTGCCGCCCGCAGCCGATCGTAGGTCAGCGCGAGACTCGCGACCTCGTCCAATTCTTCGACGAGTTGGCCGTAGTGCGCGCCTTCCGTGTAGGCGATCTCCCTCCCGTCCGGCATGGTGAGGACCGTCAGAGAGCCGCCCATCACTTCGTGCTCGCCCTGGTCGAAAGGCAGTACCTGCACCGTGATGTGGGGCTCCGCCCCGCAGGCGAGCAGCCGCGCCAACTGGTCGCGCATCACCGGTAGGCCGCCGACCGGGCGCCGGAGGACCGCCTCGTCGAGCACGACCCACAGCTCCGGCCGATCCGGTGCGCTGAGGCGTTCCTGTCGTCCCATACGGAGAGCTAACCGCTCCCTCAACTGCTCCTCGCCGCTCAGCGTTCGGCCGACTTTGAGCACGGCCCGCGCATAGTCCTCCGTCTGCAACAGACCCGGCACGACGTGCGCCGCGTACTGCCGAATGGCCACCGCCCGCTCCGAGTACTCCATGAACTTCCGTGACCAGTCCGGGAACGCCTCCCGGTACACGTACGGCCACAGCTCGACCAGGAGGTCGTCCGCGCCGAGGGCGGCATCCAGCGCACGCGCCAGCTCCAGCGTCGGTTTCGCCCCCGACGCCCGCTCGATCTGCGTGATCCGGGTGCTCACCACGTGGGTCAGCGCGCCGAGTTCGGCCTGGGTGAGCCCGGCCGCCGTCCGCAGTCTCCGCACCCGCGCACCGAACAGCGCGGCCATCGACGTACTGGGGTCAATTCCGTTGGCCAAAGCGTCACTTCCGTTCCTTATGACCTGAAAGGTAAGTCCGCACCCCCTTTTGAGAGTAGGGCGGGCCGCCGAGTCTTGACCACGGAAAGCGACGACTCGTGCACGCCACGAGACCGGCTCGACGGAGAAGGACGGACCACGCCGTGCTCACAGGAATTCTTGCCCCGGACCGGGAACTGCCGACGGCCGCCGCGCAGTTCCCCTCCTCGCCGCACGGCGCGCGGCTCGCCCGGCGGTTCGCCGTCCGGTGCCTGGAGGGGTGGGGCCATCCGCCGGCGTCGGACGCGTCGTGTGCGATCGCCCTCGTCGTCGGGGAACTGGCGGCGAACGCCGTACGGCACGGCCGGGTCCCCGGCCGGGACTTCGGTCTGCGGCTCGTGCTCGACGAGACGGCGGGCCTGGTGCGCGCCGAGGTCGCGGACGCCGCCGCCGGGAAGCGGCCTCCTCGGGCCACGCCCCTGGCGCCGCCCGAGGGCGAGTCCGGCCGGGGTCTGCTGCTGGTGGACGTCCTGGCCGAGCGCTGGGGCTGGGAGCCCCGTGAGCCCGTGGGCAAGACGGTGTGGGCGGAATGCGCGCTGATCGTGCCCGCGACGCCGGGGCAGGAGCCGGAAGGGCCGGCCTGATACGGCGGGTGGCTGCTGCTGTGCGCCCTGGTGAACGCCGCCGCGTTCGGAGCGCTCGCCCGCAGACCGGACCGGACGCCCTCGACGCGCCCCAGACGTGCGCTGCTCGCCGCCGCCATGGACAACTGGCCCGCGCGGGCCTACGTCGCCGTGGTCGCGGCGGCGCTGGGCACCTTCCTGTACGCCGTGCTGCTGTCGCCGGACCCCGGTTTCGCGGGGATATGGCCCATCCTCGCGGCGGCGCCGCTCAGCTTCCTCGCCGTGGCGGTGTCGGCACCCGGCGAGTACTCGCTCCCCTGGCTGGGCACGCTGGTCTTCTCCGCCGGAGTGGTCCTGGCCGGGCTGGTCAACGCCGTGCCGATCGGGCGCCTCGCGCGCAGGATCGGGAGCACGCCGGCCCGCGGCTAGCCCCGCGGCGGGTCGTTCGCCAGCTTGCGGCGTTCCCACCGATTCGGGTGGCGGACCACCACGCCCGCCATGCCGCCGGAACCGACGACACGGATCAGGGGAGTGCCCGGGAGGCGGCCCGGGGTCGTGGTGTCCTTCAGACCGCCGATGCCGGGGTCCATCGCGGTGGTGTCGGCCGCCCAGCCGTCGGGGAGGACGATCGTGACGCCCGCCGCCTCGCCGTACGCCTCCACCGTGACCTCGGACAGCCGGCACTCGGCGCGGCTGAAGTCGAGCTTCACGCCTGCCAGGCCGCCGCGCGCGATCACCTGCGCGGGGACCTCCCAGTGGCCGGGGCCGCGGGACGCTCCGTGGAGGCCGCCCTTCAGCTCGAGGGGCGGCAGGTCGGCGGGGGCCGGCGGGCTCGGCAGGTCCGCGGTGAGGGCGTCCAGCTCCGCGTAGGTCTTCGCGGTGAGCGCCCGCTCCAGCCGCTCGTCCAGCTCGTCGAGGTCGATGCGCCCCTCGGCCGCCGCGTCGCGCAGCTGCTCCACCACCGCCTCCCGGTCGTCGTGGGAGGCGCGCAGGCCGCCTCGGTCGTCGTCGCGCGGGACGGGCTGGGCTGTCATGTCCCCAAGAATAAGCGGGCCCGGCGGGCCGGAAGCCGGTATGAGAGAGCCCGGCCCCGCGACCGGCCACGTGGGCCGGCTTCCGGGCCGGGCTGGGCTCCCTACGGCGTGCGCCTGGCCGGCGCCGCCGCTCGCGCGCCAGGGCGCTTACGCGTCGTCGTCCGGCTTGTCCGCGTCGTTGACCTCCGACTCGAGGCCGAGCTGCTCGACGAGCCACTTGTCGAACTCGATGGCGGCCCGCACCCAGCTGACCGTCGAGGAGACGAAGTGCTCCAGGCTCACGCCCATGCCGATCAGCATCTGCGCCTCACCGATGAGACGGACCGTGCCGTCGTCGTGGGTGTGCGTGTAGACCTTGGGCCACAGGGTGCGGCGGTTCCAGTCGTCGATGGACTCGAGGAGCTGTGCCTTCTCCTCGATCTGGTGCGGCCGGTCGTAGAACGTCCGCACCGAGAAGATCTGCTGGTCGTCCTCGCCGCGGAACATGAAGTAGGTGCGGAACTGCTCCCACGGCGCCGCGAGGTCACCCTCGTCGTCGACGACGTACTTGAGCTCCATCTGGTCGAGGAGCTGCTTCACGAGGTCCTGATCCGGGACGACGGGGCCCGCCGGTCCTTGGGGCTGCGGCTCGGGCTGCTGGCCCCCGAAATTCGGAATCGAGGACGGGTCGATGGTCACCGTGAATTTCCCTTCGTACGGATCCCGCCATCCTCCCCCATGCGGGGAGGGGGGTGGCAAGCCCCGACGGGCCTGTCAGCCGAGGGCTGACTCGATCCGGTCAGGTCCGGGGTACCCGGAAAGGCTCCGGGCCCAACGTCCGCGGGGGACATCGGGCCCGGAAAGCGGAACCGTCACTCAGAGTGTCTTGCCGGTGCCGGCGGCCGGGCCGACGATCAGCCCGTCCTCGACGCGGTCCACCCGGACCGTGTCGCCGTCCTTGATCTCGCCGGAGAGGATCTCCCGGGCGAGCCGGTCGCCGATCGCGGTCTGCACCAGGCGGCGCAGCGGCCGGGCGCCGTACGCCGGGTCCAGGCCCTCCTGCGCCAGCCAGGCCAGCGCCTCGGGCGTGACCTCCAGGGCGAGCCGGCGTTCGGCCAGGCGCCGGCCGAGCGCGGCGATCTGTAGCTCCGCGATGCGCTCCAGCTCGGCCTTGCTGAGCGCGGAGAACACCACGAGGTCGTCGAGACGGTTGAGGAACTCCGGCTTGAACGACGCCCGGACCGCCTCCAGCACCTGCTCGCGCTTCTCGGCCTCGGTGCTGACCGGGTCGACCAGGTACTGGCTGCCCAGGTTGGACGTCAGCACCAGGATCGTGTTGCGGAAGTCGACCGTGCGGCCCTGGCCGTCGGTGAGGCGGCCGTCGTCGAGCACCTGGAGCAGGATGTCGAAGACCTCGGGATGGGCCTTCTCCACCTCGTCCAGCAGCACCACGCTGTACGGGCGGCGGCGGACGGCCTCGGTGAGCTGGCCGCCCTCCTCGTAGCCGACGTAGCCGGGGGGCGCGCCGACGAGCCGGGCGACGGAGTGCTTCTCGCCGTACTCCGACATGTCGATGCGGACCATGGCCCGCTCGTCGTCGAAGAGGAAGCCGGCGAGCGCCTTGGCCAGCTCGGTCTTGCCGACGCCGGTGGGGCCGAGGAAGAGGAAGGAGCCGGTGGGCCGGTCGGGGTCGGCGATGCCGGCCCGCGAGCGCCGCACGGCGTCGGAGACGGCCCGCACGGCCTCGGTCTGGCCGATCAGCCGCCGGCCCAGCTCGTCCTCCATGCGCAGCAGCTTCTGCGTCTCGCCCTCCATCAGGCGGCCGGCCGGGATGCCGGTCCAGGAGGCGACGACGTCGGCGATGTCGTCGGCGCCGACCTCCTCCTTGACCATGGTGTCCTTCGTGACCTCTTCCTCGGCCTCGGAGGCGGCCTCCAGGTCGCGTTCGACGCCCGGGATCTCGCCGTAGAGCAGCTTGGAGGCGGTGTCGAAGTCGCCGTCGCGCTGGGCGCGTTCGGCCTGGCCGCGCAGCTCGTCGAGCTTCTCCTTCAGCTCGCCGACGCGGTTGAGGGAGGTCTTCTCCTTCTCCCAGCGGGCGGTGAGGCCGCGCAGCTCCTCCTCCTTGTCGGCGAGGTCGCGGCGCAGCTTCTCCAGGCGCTCCCGGGAGGCGGCGTCGGTCTCCTTGCCGATGGCCAGCTCCTCCATCTTCAGCCGGTCGACGGCGCGCTGGAGCTCGTCGATCTCGACGGGCGAGGAGTCGATCTCCATGCGCAGCCGGGAGGCGGCCTCGTCGACGAGGTCGATGGCCTTGTCCGGCAGGAAGCGGGAGGTGATGTAGCGGTCGGAGAGGGTCGCGGCGGCCACCAGGGCGCTGTCGGCGATCTGCACCTTGTGGTGCGCCTCGTAGCGGCCCTTGAGCCCGCGCAGGATGGCGATGGAGTCCTCGACGGTCGGCTCGGCGACCAGCACCTGCTGGAAGCGCCGCTCCAGCGCCGGGTCCTTCTCGATCCGCTCGCGGTACTCGTCGAGCGTGGTGGCGCCGACCATGCGCAGCTCGCCGCGGGCCAGCATCGGCTTGAGCATGTTCCCGGCGTCCATCGCGGAGTCGCCGCCGGCGCCCGCGCCGACGACCGTGTGCAGCTCGTCGATGAAGGTGACGACCTGCCCGTCGGACTCCTTGATCTCCGCCAGGACGGTCTTGAGCCGCTCCTCGAACTCGCCGCGGTACTTGGCACCCGCGACCATGGCGCCCAGGTCGAGCGCGACCAGCCGCTTGTTCTTCAGCGACTCGGGCACGTCGCCCTTGACGATCCGCTGGGCGAGGCCTTCGACGACGGCGGTCTTGCCGACGCCGGGCTCGCCGATCAGCACGGGGTTGTTCTTGGTGCGGCGGCTCAGCACCTGCACCACCCGCCGGATCTCCTGGTCCCGTCCGATGACGGGGTCCAGCCTGCCCTCGCGGGCGGCGGCGGTCAGGTCGGTGCCGAACTTCTCGAGGGCCTTGTACTGGCCCTCCGGGTCGGGAGTGGTCACCCGGCGCGTCCCCCTCGCCTTCTGGAAGGCCTCCTGCAGCTTGTCCGCGGTGGCGCCCTGCCGGGACAGTACCTCGCCGGCCGCACCGCCCTTGGCGGCGATGCCGGTCAGCAGGTGCTCGGTGGACAGGTACTCGTCGCCGAGGTCCTGGGCGCGGGCCTGGGCGTCGGCGACGACGGCGAGCAGCTCGCGGTTGGGCTGGGGCGGCGCCACGGTGGATCCGGTGACGCTCGGCAGTCCGGAGAGGACCCGCTCGGCGCCGGAGCGTACGGCGGCCTGGTCGGCGTCCACCGCGGCGAGCAGGTCCGTGATGTTCTCGTTCTCCTGCCCGGCGAGCAGGGCGAGCAGCAGGTGCGCGGGGGTGAGGTCGGGGTGCCCCTCGGTCACGGCCCGGTTGCCGGCGGCGGCCAGTGCGTCACGGCTCCGGTTGGTCAGCTCGGCGTCCACGTGTCCGTTCTCCTCCTTGGTGCCCTTCGGTGACCCTCAGCGATGTCTGTGGCTGACTGTGTCAACGTCCACAAACTTGAGTCTAATCCACTCAAGGTGGTGCCGCGAGGGACTCGGGGCTAAGTTCCGGGGTCATGACCCTCACGTATTCGGTGGATCCGGGCGATCCGGACGCGTCGTACCTCAGCTTCTGGCGCGAACGGCACCTGTGCACGCTGACCACCCTCCGCCCGGACGGCACACCGCACCTGGTACCCGTCGGGGTGACGTACGACCCCGAGACGTGCCTCGCCCGGGTCATCACCAACCGGACCAGCGCGAAGGTCCGCCACGTACGGGCGGCGGGGGACGAGGGCGCGCCGGTCGCGGTCTGCCAGGTGGACGGCAAGCGGTGGGCGACGCTGGAGGGACGCGCGCGGGTCCGCACGGACCCGGAGCGCGTCGAGGACGCGGTGCTGCGGTACGCGGAGCGCTACGGACGGATGCCGGGCCCCAACCCGGACCGGGTCGTCATCGAGATCGCGCTCACGCGCGCGATGGGCCGCGGCTGAGGCCGGCGGTGCGGCTCGCACCGGCGAGCGATCCCTTCCGGCCATCGCCCTATCCCGGGGATACCCGGAAATATCCCCCAAAACTGCAGCGGCGTCACCGTGTTCAGGTCACGGTGACGCCGCTGCGGGGGGAAGCACCTGCGCGATCTTTTACGACGGGGGAATCGCGTCAGGCACTGCGGGGGGTGGCCGAGATGGTCCTGGGGGCAGGGGAGTCGGACTCCACCTGCCGGTGGTCCCGCTGGTCCAGGTTCACAAAGATCATTCCGTACCGGATGGCACACCGCACGGGCTTCGGCGCCCCCCTGGGCCGCCTCAGACACCGGAACGCCCGTACGTCACCGTCCTCGTCGCGCGTGACGACCACGGGCTCACCGAAGACGGTCACCATCAACGAGTCACCGCTGTGGGGGATGGCGGTGACCAGGTCGATGAAATGCCATCCGGACCGGTAGGCCGTCGCCATCTCACGACGGAAGGATCGGTCGTCAGGTGGGGTGGCCACGTCAGCTCCAGACAGTGTCTGCCGGAAGCTGGACCACGTCCTCGCCGTCCACCACGCCCACGGTCCCGCTCGACCAGACGGTGTCGTCCTCGGCATCGGTCTGCGCGCCGGACAGGGCGCCCAGCGCACCGAAGGCCACAACGGCGGACAAGGCGGCGACAAGCACCGAGCGACGCATTCTCTTACGCATAGTCGGCTTCGTCCTCACTCGAAGGTCCCCTTTCCCCCGTCAAGTAAGACGATGGCTCATTCGGGCACGTCATGGCCACACGATCGGTGCATCATGTTCCTGCATGTTCAGGAGCCTGGGGGGTGGAGATTTAACAATGAATCGGACCAAAACCGTGCATCCCCATCCCATGACGGAGCTGTGCGTGGAAGGGAGTCGTCTGTACGCGAACGCACTGCGCACGGGACGTATCCCCCGGGCGGAGGCCGAAGCCGCACCCTGTCTGGTCGACTTCTCCCTGCTCCACCCCGACCCCGACGACCCGGACTGGCTGCGCCCCGTCCCGCCCTCCGTCGTGCTGGCCCAGCGGCTGGACCCGATCGAGCGTGAGATCACCGAACGCCGGCGCCTGACCATGGAGTTGGCGGACATTTTCGAGCCGTTCATGGGACTCGGCGCCCCCCTGGCGGAACCGGTCCACTCCATCACCGTGCTCGAAGGACTCGACCGCATCAACGAGGCGCTCGACCTGGCGACCTCCCAGTGCCGGAACGAAGTGCTCACCGTCCAGCCGAAGAACCGGCACCCGGAGCAGCGCCTGATCGAGGCACTGGAACGCGACCGGCCGCTGATCGAACGCGGGGTGCGGATCAGGACGCTCTACCAGCACACCGCCCGGTACAACCCCGAGCGCATCGCCTGGACCGAGCAGTTCGCCGACGGCAAGGTGGAGTACCGCACCATCGACGAGCTGGTCGAGCGCCTCATCGTCTGCGACGACACGGTCGCCTTCATCCCCGTCCGGGACGACCGGCAGGTCGCGCTCGAACTGCGCCACCCCGGCCTGGTGCGCTACCTCATCAAGGTCTTCGAGTTCATGTGGGGCCGCGCGGTCCCCCTCACCGCCGGCACCCCGTACGAGACCGCACCGGACGGTCTCACCGACATCCAGCACTCGATAGCCAAACTGCTCGTCGAGGGACACGTCGACGAGGCCATCGCGCGCCGCCTCGGCATGAACGTCCGCACCTGCCGGGCACACATAGCCAAGCTGGCCACCGCGCTCGGCAGTGGCAGCCGTGCCCAACTGGGGTACCTCATCGCACAGTCCGGCATTCTCGAGCAGGACCACTGATCCGGTCCGGGGGGCGGTCAGGCATGAGCGGCGACGCACCACAGAGGGCAGCGGACGCGCTGCGGGCGGAGGCACTGGACCGCTACGCCCGCGCCCTGGACCAGGGCCACGTGCCCGCCTCGGGGGACGCGGAGACCCCACTCCTGCTCCGCCTCGGCCTGCTCCACCCCGCCGGGGACGACCCCAGCCGGCTGGAGCCGGTCGCACCGCACCTCGCCCTGCACCGGCTGCTGCGCGCCTCCGAGGACCGCGTCGCCGAGGAACGGCGGCGTCAGGAACGCCTGGCGGAGACCCTGGCCCCGCTGCTGCGCCCCGGCGAACCGGTGGAACAGGAGTCCCCCCTCGTCACCCGGCACAGCGGCACGGAGAGCATCGGCCGGGCCATCGGCGAGGCGATGACCGGCGCCACGGAACTCCTCGCCGTCCAGCCGCACCGCAGCTACGTGAAGTTCGACCCGGCCGTCCACGAACCCGCCCTCCGCCGCGACCAGGACCTGCTGGACCGCGGCGGCCGCATCCGCGCCCTGTACCAGCACACCCTGCGCCACGCGCCCACGCTGGCCGCCCGCTACGAACGCCTCACGGGCGACGTCGAGGCCCGCTCCCTGGACGAGATCACCGACCGCCTCGTGATCGTCGACCGCGCGGTCGCCTTCATCCCGGCCGGCCCCGAGCGCTCGACGGCCCTGGAGGTCCGGCATCCGGCGATCGTGACGTTCCTGGTCACCACCTTCGACCGGCTCTGGCGCCTGGCCACCCCCATGTACCCGGAGGCGGACCGGCAGCCCACCCTCAACGGCGTCACCCCGCGCCAGCGCGCCATCGCCACGCTGCTCGTCGAGGGGCACACCGACGCCGTCATCGCCGACCGGCTCGGCATGAACGTCCGCACCGCGCGGGAGCACATCGCCAAACTCGCCGCGCTGCTGGGCAGCGGCAGCCGGGCCCAGCTCGGCTACCTCATCGCGCGGTCCGGGGTGCTCGACCCGGCGGAGTGACGGCCGGGTGCCGTGCCCCGTCCAGCCCCGCCTGCGCGATCCGCACCCCCAGCTGCGTACGGCTGGCCGCCCCGAGGGTCTCCGACAGGCGGGCGATGTGCGCCCGGCAGGTCCGCACACTGATGCCCAGGCGCTCCGCGACGACCGCGTCCTGGTGGCCCTCCGCCAGCAGCGCCGCGATGGACTGCTCCCGGTGCGAGATGCCCTCGATGCCGGTGGCCGGAAGAGGGGCGGTCAGCGGGATGGCGAGCCGCCACAGCCGGTCGAAGACCGTGCCCAGGTACTCCACCAGCGCCGGGTGGCGCAGCTCCAGCGCCATCGTGCGCTCGGCGTTGGCGGGAATGAAGGCGACCGTGCGGTCGAACAGGATCAGCCGGTCGACCACCTCGTCCAGCGTGCGCGCCTCCACCGCGTCGCCCATCAGCTCCAGGTAACTCAGCAACCCGTGCCCGTGCCGGGCGACATGGGTGTACAGGTCCCGCATGCGCACGCCCCGGCCGCGCAGCGCCATCGCCCGGTGCAGGCCCTCCGACAGCTCGGCCTCACGCCGGATGCCGCCCGGCTGGACCGTGAGCACCTCGGTGGTGCACGCCTGCGTCGCCTCGTCCATCGCGGCCTGGATACGCGCCAGTCCGTCCAGCACACGGATCGCCGGGCCCTCCGCCGACGACTGCGCGACCGGCACCTGGCGGCCGAGTCCGGCGTACCACTCGAAGGCGGCGACCGCCGAGCCGACCCGGCGCTGACTCGCCCTCACCTCGTCGTACATGCCGCGCAGCAGCCGGGTCATGACCTCCTGCGGGGCGGTGGGCACCAGCCAGTCCATGTCGTCGGGATCGGGGTGCAGCAGGGCCAGTTCCAGCAGGCAGGGCACCCGCTCGGCCTCCCGGCGCGGCAGCCGGCCGCGCCGTACGGCCCGGGAGTAGACGCGGTCCCCGGCCTCGCACAGTCGGTCAGCACCGTGCGGATGCTCCTGAGCCGCGTGCCCGGCCATCGCCCATCCCACCCCCGGTTCAGCCACTTTCCGCAGCGCAACTATGCGCGGCCGGAACCTGCTGTGCAACACGGGGCCGGCCACCGCGCCGGCCCCGAGACCCGCGGGTGGCCGAATACCGACGGGAGTTACTTCAGGTCGAGCTTCTCGCAGGCGGACTTGAAGTCGGCGGTGCAGATGTCCGACACGTCGTAGAACCCGTCGGCGATGACCGTGTCCTGGATGTTCTCCTGCGTCAGCGCGACCACCGGCACCAACTGCGCCGGGATGTCCTGCTCGGTGGGGCTGTCGACCCGGTCACGGGTGAGGGCGTCGAACTGGATGTCCCGGCCCTGGACCCGCGCCACGGCCATCTCCGCGGCGTTCTCCGCCTCCGTCGGGTACGACTTGTACACGCTCATGTACTGCTCGCCGGTGACGATGCGCTGCACCGCGGCGATCTCCGCGTCCTGGCCGGTGATCGGGGGCAGGTCGGTGACACCGGCGCCGCGCAGCGCCTTGACGATGCCGCCCGCCATGCCGTCGTTGGCCGAGTAGACGCCCTTGATCTTCCCCGCGCCGATCTCGCCGATCGCCTCGGCCATGTTCTTCTCGGCGTTCTTGGGGTCCCAGTCCTTGGTGTCGAAGGACTTGGCGATGGTCACCTTGCCCTTGAGCTCGGACAGCGCGCCCGCCTTGAACTGCTTGGCGTTGGGGTCGGTCGACGAGCCGTTCATCATGACGACCTTGTCGGTGATGCTGAGGTCGCCGCCGAAGGACTCCAGCAGCGAACGGCCCTGCACCTCTCCGACCAGCTCGTTGTCGAAGGAGATGTACGCGTCGATCGGGCCCTCGGCCAGCCGGTCGTAGGCGATGACCGGGATGCCCGCCTCCTTGGCCTTGGTGACGCTCTCCGCGATGGCGTGGGCGTCCACCGCGTCCAGCACGATGACGTCGACCTTCGCGTCGATCATGCGCTGCATCTGGGAGGCCTGCTTGTCGGCGTCCGCCTCGGCGTTGGCGTACTCGACCTTGCCCTTGTTGTCGGTGAGCGCCTCCACCTTCTTCTTGAAGAAGGGGTAGTCGAACTGCTCGTAGCGCGTGTTGGCCTTCTCCGGGAGGAGGAGACCGACGGAGATGTCGTCCCCCTTGGCCGGGCTCGCCTCGTCGCTGCTCCCTGTCGCGTCGAGCATGCCGCAGCCGGCGAGCGTGACGGACATCGAGACGGCGGCCACGGATATGGCGATACGACGCATGCGAGGGCTCACTTCAGGTGCGTTTTGGACGTGGGCACAGCTTTGCGGCCCATGTGACTGAAAAGCCAACGCTTCAGGGCCCATCGCCGTCAAGGGCAACCACTTAACGAGATGGACACAGCACGGTCCGCTGAACTCGTGAAAGTCCTGCGGACACGCCGCGTGGGACACCTGGACACGCAGGCATACCATAGCCACAGTTGTGGTCAGGCATAAGAGAAGGGGCCCCGAGGTTCGGTGAACCTCGGGGCCCCTTCCGCGCGTTCCGCGTGGTCAGTCCGACTGCTGCTGGCGCTTGGGCCGCCACACCACCAGCGCGCTGGTCTGCTGCACCTCCTGGTAGGGCACCAGGTCACGACGGTACGAGGCATGGACGGCCGCCTCACGCTGACGCATCGCCGCCGCCGCGCCGTCGAGCGCGTCCTCCAGCTCCGCCACACGGGCCTGGAGGGCGGCGACCTGGTTCTCCAGCTCGATGATGCGCTTGATTCCGGCCAGGTTGATGCCCTCGTCCTGCGACAGCTGCTGCACCTGCCGGAGCAGTTCGATGTCACGGGCCGAATAGCGCCGGCCCCGGCCCGCCGTGCGGTCCGGCGACACAAGTCCCAGCCGGTCGTACTGACGCAGCGTCTGCGGATGCAGACCGGACAGCTGGGCCGCCACCGAAATGACGTAGACCGGGGTGTCCTGGGTCAGTTCGTACGGATTGCGTCGACGGCCGTCCATCGCATCAAGCTCCCTTCGCGGCCTGGAACAGCTCCGCCCGCGGATCCTGGTCCGCGGTTGCCTCGCGATACGCCTCCAGGGCGTCACGAGCCTTCCCCGACAGGTCCTTGGGAACACTCACCTCGACGGTCACCAGAAGGTCACCGCGGGTGCCGTCCTTGCGGACCGCTCCCTTGCCGCGGGCGCGCATGGTGCGCCCGTTGGGTGTGCCCGGCGGAAGCTTCAGCGTCACCGGCGGACCGCCCAGCGTCGGGACCCGGATCTCGCCGCCGAGAGCCGCCTCGGGATACGTGACGGGCACGGTGACGGTCAGGTTGTCGTCCTTGCGGCCGAACACCGGGTGGGAGCCGACGTGCACGACGACGTACAGATCGCCCGCGGGCCCGCCGCGCTCACCGGGAGCGCCCTTGCCGCGCAGCCGGATCCGCTGCCCGTCGCTGACCCCCGCGGGGATGCGCACCTGCATCGTCCGCGAGGACTTGGCCCGGCCGCTGCCCTTGCAGACCTCGCAGGGCTCCTCCGCGATCAGGCCGCGGCCCTTGCAGTCGGGGCACGGGTCCGTCAGCGAGAAGCCGCCGCCGGAGCCCCGCGCCACCTGCCCGGTGCCGACGCAGGTCGGGCACACGCGCGGTGTGCCGTTCTTGTCGCCGGTACCCGAACAGGCCTTGCAGGGCGCCTGCGACGACATCCGCAGCGGGACGGTCGCGCCCTCGATCGCCTCGGTGAAGCTGAGCGTCACCTCGGACTCGATGTCCTGGCCCCGGCGCGGCTGGGTCCGCGTGGTCCCCGCGCCGCCCCGGTTGAACAGGCCCCCGAAGACGTCACCGAGGCCGCCGCCGAAGCCGCCCGCCTGGCCGCCGCCGCCGGGCTGGCCTCCGAAGAGGTCGCCCAGGTCGAAGTTGAACGTGCCGCCGCTTCCGCCCGGCCCCGGACGGAAACCGCCGTTGCCGAAGAGGGCGCGCGCCTCGTCGTACTCCTTGCGCTTCTTGGGGTCACCGAGGATGTCGTTCGCCTCGGAGATCTCCTTGAAGCGCTCCTCCGCCTTGGCGTTGCCCTTGTTGGCGTCCGGGTGGAACTCGCGGGCGAGCTTCCGGTACGCCTTCTTGATCTCGGCCTCGGTGGCGTCCTTGGGGACGCCGAGGACCTTGTAGTAGTCCTTCTCGATGAAGTCCTTGGTGCTCATCCCCGACGTCCCTCCTTCCCTGCGTCAGCTATAACGTCAGCCCTCCTCCGGGCCACCGTTCTCCTTGTTCTCCGCGTCCGCCTGCGCCTCGGTGCTCTCCTCGGCCGGCTTGACCGTCTGCGCGCCCGGCTGCGGCTCGGCGACGGCCACCCGCGCGGGGCGGATGGTGCGCTCGCCGATGCGGTACCCCGGCTGCAGGATCGCCACGCACGTCGTCTCGGTGACGTCCGGGGCGTAGGAGTGCATCAGGGCCTCGTGGATCGTCGGGTCGAAGGGCTCGCCCTCCTTGCCGAACTGCTGCAGGCCCAGCTTCGCCACCGTGGTCTCCAGCGACTCGGCGACGGACTTGAAGCCGCCGACCAGCTCGCCGTGTTCCCGCGCGCGGCCGATGTCGTCCAGCACCGGGAGCAGTTCGGACAGGAGGTTCGCCACGGCGACCTCCTTGACCGCGACCCGGTCCCGCTCGACACGGCGGCGGTAGTTCTGGAACTCGGCCTGGAGGCGCTGGAGATCCGCGGTGCGCTCACCGAGCGCGGTGCGGGCCTGGTCCAGCTGAGCCACCAGGGCGGCGTTCTGCCCCGTGTCCCCGGCCGGGGCCGCCTCCTCCTCGGAGGGAGCGGCGGCCTTCGGCTCGGCGTCGTCGGTCGGTGCGCCGGAAGGGACGTCGGGCTGCTGCTGCTCGTCGAAGCCCGGGGTCTCTTCCGTCACGCCGCACCGTCCTTGCGGTCCTCGTCGACGATCTCGGCGTCGACGACGTCGTCGTCGGCCTTGGCCTCACCGGCGGACGCGCCACCGGCGGCCTGGGCACCCTGGGCGTCGGCGTACATGGCCTGGCCCAGCTTCTGGGAGACGGCGGCGACCTTCTCCGTGGCGGTGCGGATCTCGGCGGCGTCCTCGCCCTTGAGCTTCTCCTTCAGCTCGGCGACGGCCTCCTCGACCTCCGTCTTGACGTCACCGGGGACCTTGTCCGCGTTGTCCGCGAGGAACTTCTCCGTCTGGTAGACGAGCTGCTCGCCCTGGTTGCGGGACTCGGCGGCCTCGCGGCGGGCGTGGTCCTCCTCCGCGTACTTCTCGGCCTCCTGGCGCATCCGGTCGACCTCGTCCTTCGGCAGCGAGGAGCCGCCGGTGACGGTCATCTTCTGCTCCTTGCCGGTGCCGAGGTCCTTCGCCGTGACGTGCATGATGCCGTTGGCGTCGATGTCGAAGGAGACCTCGATCTGCGGGACGCCACGCGGCGCCGGCGGCAGACCGGTCAGCTCGAACATACCGAGCTTCTTGTTGTACGCCGCGATCTCGCGCTCGCCCTGGTAGACCTGGATCTGCACCGACGGCTGGTTGTCCTCGGCCGTGGTGAAGATCTCGGAGCGCTTGGTCGGGATCGTGGTGTTGCGCTCGATCAGCTTGGTCATGATGCCGCCCTTGGTCTCGATGCCGAGGGACAGCGGGGTGACGTCGAGCAGGAGGACGTCCTTGACCTCACCCTTGAGGACACCGGCCTGGAGCGCGGCGCCGATGGAGACGACCTCGTCCGGGTTGACGCCCTTGTTGGCCTCCTTGCCGCCGGTCAGGTCCCTGACCAGGTCGGCGACGGCGGGCATACGGGTCGAGCCACCGACCAGGACGACGTGGTCGATCTCGCTGACGGAGATGCCGGCGTCCTTGATGACGTTGTTGAACGGCGTCTTGCAGCGCTCGAGCAGGTCCGCGGTCAGCTGCTGGAACTGCGCGCGGGTCAGCTTCTCGTCGAGGTGCAGGGGGCCCTCGGCGGAGGCGGTGATGTAGGGGAGGTTGATCGAGGTCTCGGTGGACGAGGACAGCTCGATCTTCGCCTTCTCGGCGGCCTCACGCAGACGCTGCAGCGCCATCTTGTCCTTGGACAGGTCCACGCCATGACCCGACTGGAACTGCTTGACCAGGTAGTCGACGACGCGCTGGTCCCAGTCGTCACCACCGAGGTGGTTGTCACCGTTGGTGGCCTTCACCTCGACGACACCGTCGCCGATCTCCAGCAGGGAGACGTCGAAGGTACCGCCACCGAGGTCGAAGACGAGGATGGTCTGGTCGTCCTTGTCGAGGCCGTACGCCAGGGCGGCGGCCGTCGGCTCGTTGACGATGCGCAGCACGTTCAGGCCGGCGATCTCGCCGGCCTCCTTGGTCGCCTGGCGCTCGGCGTCGTTGAAGTACGCCGGGACGGTGATGACCGCGTCGGCCACCTTCTCGCCCAGGTACGCCTCGGCGTCCCGCTTCAGCTTCTGCAGCACGAAGGCGCTGATCTGCTGCGGGTTGAAGTCCTTGCCGTCCAGGTTGATCTTCCAGTCGGTGCCCATGTGGCGCTTGACCGACCGGATGGTCCTGTCGACGTTCGTCACGGCCTGGCGCTTGGCCACCTCGCCGACCAGCACCTCACCGTTCTTGGCGAAGGCGACGACGGAAGGCGTGGTCCTGGCGCCCTCGGCGTTGGTGATGACGGTGGGCTCGCCGCCCTCCAGAACGCTGACGACGGAGTTAGTCGTGCCCAGGTCGATGCCGACCGCACGTGCCATTTCGATTCCTCCAGCTGACTTGAGTGGAACAGACTCAAGCATGCATGACGTCCGGCGTGGGGTCAACAGAGCTGAGTCGGACAGACTCAACTCTTATCCGCTCCTTACACGCAACCGCTCGCTGACCTGCGAGGACGCACTGGCCGAACGTTGACGCGGCCGGAAAACAGGGGTGACAGGCAACCGCACCAGGCCCAGGACGAGCACCGCCGCGACTCCCGCGATCCACAGCGCCGCACCCGCGGGCACCCTCCCCGTGTGGACACACACGGCGACCACCGCCGCACCCGCGGCCCCGGCGCCGAGCAGCACCACGGCAGCGCGGGGCGCGAGCCCCAGCCGTCGCAGCCGGTGCACGAGATGGTCCGGGCGTGCGCGGCTCACCGGCCGGCGGTCGAGCCGCCGCCCGAGTACCACCAGGGCGCCGTCCGCACACGCCAGGACCGTCAGCGCGAACAACACGGCGGCTCCGGACCCGATTCCCTGTCCGGCCCGCACGAACACCGCCGAGGAGGACAGGACGAAGCCCGTGAACAGCGCTCCGCCCTCCCCGAGCGCCGCCTGCGCGGGGAACCAGTTGTGCAGCAGGAACCCGGCGAGGGCGGCGGCCAGGGCGCCGAGCAGCGCGGCGAGTCCGTCCATCACCTCGGCCGCCGCGCAGACGGCCACCGCGAACGCGCCCACCGCTCCCACGGTGCCGGCCAGGCCGTCGGCGTGGTCCAGGCCCCGGAACGCGACGGTCGCGACGACGACGCACGCCGCGGCCAGCACGCCGCCGGGCACCCCGGTCTCCTCGTACGGGACGACGAGCGCCGCCGCCACGGCCGTACCGGCGGGCGTGACCCACCGGCGGAGCCGCCAGGCGTCGGCGGCCAGCCCGAGCGCCGCGACACAGCCGGCGGCCACGACCACCCGGCCGATCCCGGCGCCGAGCGGGGCGACGCCCAGGGCGTCGCCGGCCGCCGCGACCAGGGCGGTCGCCAGCGCGACGGCGGCTCCCCCGGACAGCGGCACGGCCCGCCGACGCCTGCGGTCCACGATCCCCAGGCGCAGGGCAGGAGCCCGCAGGACCCCCGTGAGCAGGGCGGACAACAGCAGGGCGGTGGCGGCGGCGACGATCCCGTAGAGCACGGATATAAGTTAGGGGCGTATCGACTGATTTGGCGTGAATAACACGATCGGATCCCGGATGCCATCCGGGACGGTCGCCGGGGCGCCTCACGGGCACCCACCAGGGCGTCCACCGGCCGGCTCACCGGTCACCCGCGAAGGAACCCTCAGCGATTCAGATCACCTCGTGCCCGGCTACAGTGCGGCTGGAGATGGGGGTAGTCTCAAACGGACCGCATAAGTTACCGCTTAGTAATCTCGGGGAAGCCGGAAGGCAAGTCCCGGTGAAGCCCCCGACAACCCACTCCACACCCTGAACCCCTCGCAGGCCCGAGGAGCCCTCATGCAACTCGCCGCGATCATCGTGTCGCTGGTCCTGACCGTGGTCGGCGTTGCGCTGCTCGCACGCGCGATCGGCCAGTTCGTCCGGCACTTCAAGCTGGGCCAGCCGGTCCCGGCCGGCACCCGGACCGACAACCCCTACCAGCGCAGTGTGACCCTGGTACGGGAGTTCCTCGGCCACACCCGCATGAACCGGTGGGGCATCGTCGGCATCGCCCACTGGTTCGTCGCCGTCGGCTTCCTGACACTGCCGCCGACCCTCGCCCAGGCCTTCGGCCAGCTGTTCCAGGCCGACTGGGTGCTGCCGGTCATCGGCGACTTCCTGCCGTTCGAGATGTACATCGAGTTCATCGGTGTCATGACGGTCCTGGGCATCGCGGCGCTGATCGTGATCCGCCTGCTCAGCCTGCCGTCCCGGCCCGGCCGCAAGTCCCGCTTCGCCGGCTCCAAGGCCGGCCAGGCGTACTTCGTCGAGTACGTCATCCTCACCATCGGCCTCGCGATCTACGTGCTGCGCGGCCTCGAGGGCGCCCTGCACCACGTCGACAGCTACTCGGCGTCGTACTTCGCGTCGTACCCGCTGGTCCTGGCCTTCAAGGGGCTGTCGGTCGGCGCGCTGCAGAACCTGGTCTACCTGGTCGCCATGATCAAGATCGGGACGTCGTTCGTCTGGATGATCGTCGTCTCGCTCAACACCAACATGGGTGTGGCCTGGCACCGTTTCCTCGCCTTCCCCAACATCTGGTTCAAGCGCGAGGCCGACGGCGGGACCGCCCTGGGCGCCCTGCAGCCGATGACCTCCGGCGGCAAGCCGATCGACTTCACCGACCCCGGTGACGACGACGTCTTCGGCGTCTCCCAGGTCGAGCAGTTCTCCTGGAAGGGCCTGCTGGACTTCTCCACCTGCACCGAGTG